>DASRGX010000079.1:0-5762 GCA_035650835.1 Rudaea sp.
TGAGCGCTTCTTGACTCTGAATACGTCCTCCCCTCGTAAACCCCGCCAAAGTTTGGATTGGTTTGATGGGGCATCAACCCCTAAGCGGCGCTATAGGACGCCACTTAGCGCCGCTACATACGGACATCGAAATAGTAAGCAGCGCCTGCACGCATGCGCGCAATCACGCCCATACGCTCCCCCGCGAAGATCGCAAGTGGCGGGTGCAAGAAGGGACGGCGGCTCTATCGAGCTGCGCTTGCTGGAGCTGAAAGCCCGGTGATAGCATTTGCCCGCGCTAAGCAGCACTTACTGCAACCTTTGCAGCGCGTCGCTTAGCGCGGCTTAGCGCAAGGATCGCGTCTTCGCTCTCGGCGCGCTTGGGGAACCCGTTGTAGGAAACAGCGCACACACGTTTGCTGCGCCGGCTCTCTCGGCGCGCGGAGTTTTCCGAATGCCCCGCTCGGCGATGCAGGCGCAACCTTCAAACACTGAGCAATCCCGCCCGATCCGATCGCACGTTCATACGCCATGCAAGACGTGACAGAGTTGCTCGCCCAACAGAAAGCAGGCGATGAAAAAGCTCACGCCAAGCTCGTTGCATTGGTGTACGCCGACTTGCGGCGCTTGGCTCGGCGCCACCTCGCCGGCAGCCGTTGGATGGCAACGCTCAACACCACGAGCTTGGTATCCGAATCGTATCTACGGCTGATCGCACCGGCGTCCCAGCACGTGCAAACGCGAGCTCATTTCTTCAATCTCGCGTCGCGCATCATGCGCCAGGTCGTCTGCGACTTCGCACGCAAACGACTTCGCGAGGAGCGGCGCATCGATCGCCGCGAGCCATCGGCTGACAAGGAAGAAGTAACCGCTGACTTACGCCAAGCGGATTTGTTCCTGCGGCTCGACGAGGCGCTCAACGACCTCGCACGCAGCAATCCTCGCCAGGCGCACATCGTCGAGTGCCGGTTTTTCGCCGGGCTAAGCGAGCCGGAAACGGCAGCGGCGCTCAATCTGTCGCTACGTTCCACGCAACGCGAATGGCAGATGGCGCGCGACTGGCTCTCGACTCACATGCGCGAGGCCACTGAGTAGGACGCAGCGCCGAAAGCGCTGCCGCTTGCGACGCATATTTTCATCACTCACGTCGAGCGAAGCCGGCGGCCCCATTTCGGAGCCGCCGGCGGTGAGTCGCAGAATCCTCTCCCCAGCGAGTGGAGGCGCTTTCACGCCTACGCCAAGAGCCACGGCGGAACGGAGAAGCCCTTGAGCGTTTCTGCAACTGCTAGTCAGATGCGTCGATCCGGGCGAAAAACCGCCACGAGCGCCACTAGCGACTTGCGCCGAAATTGAGACCGCTCAGATCGGTATCCTGACGCTGGTAGCTGCGGCGCAATGCATCCAACGAGCCCTGGACGAGCGCACTGGATCGATGCGGCCGCCGAAACGCGGCGCGCAGTCGCGCCAGCCAAGGTCTGCGCGGCTGACGCGCCGCGTCAGTCGCTCGGCCGAAAGTCCTACCAGGACCGGATTCGCGCAATTTTTGCTCCACGGCCGCCATGGCCTGCTCGACCGTCTCGAAGATCTCGAGCTGGCCGCCGAGCATCGGTTCCCACCACGTCAGCACGTAACGTCCGGACCAGGGGCCGGAGACCCCGGCGACCGCCCTCCCGCCGTGATACGCCACCTGGGCGATGCCCTCGTAGCGCTGTTGCCAGACGACGCGCACGTTACGCACGTGCGACGTGTCGTCACCGGAAAGGTTCGGAGTGATCAACAACATGATACGGTCGCTCTAGCTGGACTGCCCCTGGATGAGCTAGTACCAAGCAAAGCGCATGCCAGTCTGCACGCAACCGCGTGTATGCCGCTGATCGCCTACGCGTTTCAGGCCAGGATTGGCAGACGCTTGGCGCCTGCGAAACGGTGCGCCCAATAGTCTTCGTCGAGGCGGTTGACGCGTACGCGCTCGCCGGTTGCCGGCGAATGAATGAATCGGCCGTTACCGAGATAGATACCGACGTGCGAAATGCGTTTGCCGCGCGTGCGGAAGAAGACGAGATCGCCGGCCATCATCTCCGCGCGATCGACCTTCCTGCCTTCGAGGTATTGGCTCGCCGAGTCGTCGGGCAGCTCGACACCGAGCGCGTGCGCGAACACGTAGTGCACGAAACCGCTGCAGTCGAATCCGGTTGACGGCGCGCGTCCGCCAGCACGGTAACGGATGTCGCGGAGCTGCATGGCGAAATCCGCGAGCACCTGGCGCGGATCGACGGAAGCCGCGGTTTGCTTGTCGCTGGCCACATCGGCAGCGGCCGTATCCGCGGCGATGCCGGCGGAATGCAGCTCGTCGATCAGCGACGAATCCAGCATCGCATCGAACGTGCCTGCGATGCACGACATGGCCGTCTCCGCCGGCCGCGTCTCGGCGAACACGTTGGCATTGGCCATCAGCGCCGCGGCAAGCGCGCCGGCAAAGGCTAGACGCTCCATCAGCATACCTGCTCACCCCTGTCCAAACCGTCGAAGGAGCCACCCCGTGCAACGCCGGCGTCCTTCAGGGAGCGGTGACGCTAGCAGAGGGATTGTTGGATTCCCGTTAAGCTCTCATCGCGCCGATGCGCGCGTAAAGCTGTCGCGAACGCTCGCAATGACGGCTAGACTCGCCGCCCCCGGACCTCGCGAGGCGCCCCATGCGCATCTGTGTCTACGCCGCTTCCAGCCAGCAGTGTGACCCGCTCTATCACGACGCTGCGAAGCGCCTTGGCGCGCTGCTCGCGCAGGCGGGCTGCACGCTGGTCTATGGCGGCGGTTCGGCAGGTTCGATGGGGGCGGTGGCGAACGGCGCGCTCGCCGCGGGCGGCGAAGTCGTGGGAGTCATCCCGCGCTTCATGGCCGATCTCGAATGGGGCCACGGCGGCCTGACCCGCCTCGAGCTCGTCGAGGACATGCGAGAGCGCAAACACCGGCTGCTCACGGATTCCGATGCGGTCGTGGCGCTGCCCGGCGGCTGCGGTACGCTCGAGGAGTTGTTCGAGGCGATCACGCTCAAGCGTCTGGGCCTCTATTTCAATCCGATCGTGCTGCTCAACACGCGCGATTTCTACACGCCGCTGCAAACCTTCATGCAGCACGTCATCGGCGAGCGCTTCATGAACCCGGAGCACGCGCGCATGTGGTCGCTCGTGCGGGCACCGGAGGACGTGCTGCCGGCGATCCGCGCGACGCCACGCTGGGACGAAAACGCCCGCGACTACGCCGTCGTGCGCTGATCAATCGTCGTGGGAACCGCTGTCGTGGCGGGTATCGGGGTCGTCGAGAAAACCGCCGCCCGTGTCGGCGCTGCTCTCCTCGCTCGATTCCTGGGCCGGCTCGGCCGTATTGCGCTCGCTGCGTTCGACCTGCTTCTGCCAGCGAGTCTTGATCGGGTTGGCAGCCTCGGCCGATTCCGCGGCAAGCACTAGCGCGGCCTTTCGCTCATCGGGTAGATCGGCCCAATGACAATCCTCGATGGCGCCCGCGAGGGCATACAGCAGGTTGAGGCTCGGACGGAAGCCGGCGCGCTTGACCTTCATGAACGCTTCGACGGGTCCGAGGCGCAGCAGATCCTCTTGCGTGCGCACACCGACCTGCCTTAGCCACGCCGCGGATTTCGGCCCGACGTTGCGGATCTTGTTGCCTTCTTTGACCGCCATCTCGACCTCCCGTGGCGTCAGGAGACGCCGAGCGAATCCACGAAGATACGAGCTAGCTCCTCCATGCCCTGCCGATCGTCCTCGTCGAAACGAGCCACACGCGGACTGTCCACGTCCCACACGCCCAGTAGACGGCCGTTCGCGACGAGCGGCACCACGATTTCCGAGCGCGAAGCCGAATCGCAGGCGATGTGCCCCGGAAAGTCGTCGACGTTCCTGACGACCTGCGTCTGCCGTGTTGCCGCGGCCGTACCGCACACCCCCTTGCCGAGCGCGATGCGCACGCAGGCAGGCTTGCCTTGGAACGGACCAACGACGAGCCCGCTGCCGTCGAAAAAATAAAAGCCCGCCCAATTGAGATCGGGTAGTGCGTGATAGACGAGCGCGGCGAAATTCGCCGCGTTGGCAATGCGATCGCGCTCGTCGTGAAGCAAGCCGCGTGCCTGTTCGGCAAGCTCGCGGTACTGCTCGGGCTTCGTCGCGCCCGTAAGTTGCGCCGCTGCAAACATGGGGTTGGTCTTCTCCGTTCGCGGCGCATTGTAGCGGTTCGCCGCGTGCCGTGCCGCGCACGGCCTTTGCGGCGCCCGCACGAGACCGTATCCTCGCAGCCCGGAACCCGCCGCCATGACCTGCAAATCGCCTTTCAAGTACATGTTTCGCGTACCGCATCCTCAGCCGGCCGCCCCAACGAGGCGTCGCTTCGGTCGACACCTCGCCGCCATCATCGTGGAACCAACATGACCGGCGCTGTGTTCATGACGGGCACCGACACGGGCGTCGGCAAAACGTTCGTCTCCGCATGTCTCGTGCAGGCCCTGAACGAACGCGGCTGGCGCGCCGCCGGCATGAAACCGGTCGCGAGCGGCTGCGAGCAGACCCCGGCGGGCTTGCGCAACGAGGACGCGCTCGCGCTCGCCGCGGCGAGCGCGGGAAACCCCGATTATGCGCTCGTGAACCCCTATGCTCTGCGCGAGCCCGTCGCGCCGCATCTCGCGGCGAGCAGCGACGGCATCGAGATCGCGATCGAGCCGATCCGTGCCGCTTTCGATACTTTGCGCACAAATGTACAAGTGCTCATCGTCGAGGGCGTCGGCGGCTGGGCCGTGCCGCTGTCGCCGACGCTCATGCAGGCCGATCTCGTGCGCGCTCTCGGGCTGCCTGTGATACTCGTCGTCGGGCTGCGCCTTGGCTGCATCAACCACGCCTTGCTCAGCGCACGCACCATCGCCGCGGACGGCTGCCGGCTCGTGGGCTGGATCGCCAATCGCATCGACCCCGCGATGGCGCGCGTCGACGAAAACCTGAAGACGCTCGAGGAGCGCATCCCCGCGCCGTGTCTCGGCGAGCTGCCGCATGCCGAGACACGCGACGCGAAGGCGTTGACCGCACGCCTCGCGTCCGCCGCCGCGGCTATTGCCTTGGACGCATATCCGCCGGCGCTTTGACCGGGTCGGCCTGGTGCTGCGGCAGCACGGGCGGATCGGCCTGGATCTTGGCCATCACCTCGGCGATCGCGCGATCGAGCTGCGGATCCTTGCCGTGGATCGTCGAGAAGACATCGTTGTCGACGTCGATGTCGGGACTCACGCCTTCGCCTTCGACGTGATAGTTGCCCTTGAGGTCGGCGATGGCCACGAATTCCGGCACTTCGACTTGGCCGCCGTCGAGCAGCGGGCCGTAATCGCTGATGCCGACCACTCCGCCCCAGGTACGCTTGCCGATCGTCGGCCCGAGTTTCGCTTGCTTGAACATGTAGGCGAAGATGTCGCCGTCGGACGCCGTCGATTCGCTGATCAACGCCGCCATGTAGCCGTGGAAAACCTGCTGCGGATAGGTACCCGTGGCCGTCGCATTGCGATCGTAGTTGACGCCGAGCAGCTTGCGCGCGAGCCGCTCGATGATCATCGAGGACACGTTGCCGCCGCCGTTGTCGCGCACGTCCACGATCAGCCCCGGCTTGCGGAGCTGCGGGTAGAACCACTTGATGAACTCGCGGATGCCGTCGCCGCCCATGTCGGGAATGTATACATATCCAATTTTCCCGCCGGAACGCTCGTCGACGTAGCGGCGGTTGCGCTCGACCCAGGC
>DASRGX010000080.1:0-11297 GCA_035650835.1 Rudaea sp.
AACGAAGGCCGCCGCTATACCGGCGACGTGCGCGTGCGCGGCGGCCGCATCGAGCGCGTGGCCCCGACGATCCCGGCGCGTCCCGACGAGCGCGTGTTCGATGCGCGCGGACGACTGCTGATCCCGGGCATGATCGACGACCAAGTGCATTTCCGCGAGCCGGGCCTCGAGTACAAGGGCGATTTCCATAGCGAATCCCGCGCGGCCGTCGCGGGCGGCGTCACCAGCTTCTTCGAGATGCCGAATTCGAAGCCGACGACGACCGACTACGCGGCGCTCGCCGACAAGTACACGCGCGCGGCGCAGAAGTCCCTCGCGAACTACGCGTTCTACTTCGGTGCGACGAACGACAACGCGGAGCTCATCCGCAAGCTCGACCCGAAGAGCGCCTGCGGCGTCAAGATCTTCATGGGTGCTTCGACCGGCAACATGCTCGTCGACAATCCCGAAACGCTCGACGTGATCTTCCGCGACGCGCCGGTGCCGATCGTGACGCATTGCGAAGACACGCCGACGATCGAAGCGAACCTCGCGGCCGAGCGCGCACGCTACGGCGACGCCATACCGGTCGAGCGCCATCCGTACATCCGCTCGCGCGAAGCCTGCATCAAATCGACGCGGCTCGCGCTCGAGCTCGCGCGCCGCCACGGCACGCGGCTGCACGTGCTGCACATCTCGACGGCCGACGAACTCGAGCTGTTCGCGCCGGGTCCCATCGAAGGCAAACGCATCACCGCCGAAACCTGCGTGCACTTCCTGCATTTCAGCGAAGCGGATTATGCGACAAAAGGGAATTTTATAAAATGCAACCCCGCGATCAAGAGCGCCGCCGACCGCGCCGCCTTGATCGAGGCGCTCAAGAGCGGCCGCATCGACGTGCTCGCCACCGATCACGCTCCGCACACGCTCGAAGAGAAGCTCAAGCCTTACGAGCAGGCGCCTTCCGGCCTCCCGCTCGTCCAGTTCGTGCTGCAGTGCGCGCTCGAGCGCTGGTATAGCCGCCTGCTCACGCTCGAGCTCATCGTGGAGAAGACCGCCCATGCGCCGGCCAAGCTGTTCGGGGTGCGCGAGCGCGGCTTCATCCGCGAAGGCTACTGGGCCGATCTCGCCCTGATCGATCTCGACGCCCCGCAGACGGTCACGCGCGAGGCCGTGCTCTCCAAATGCGGCTGGTCGCCGTTCGAAGGCACGACGTTCCGCTCGAGCGTCGCGGCCACCTGGGTCAACGGCCATCTTGCATGGAACGACGGACGGCTCGACGATTCGCGGCTCGGTCAGCGTCTGGAATTCGCGCGCTGAGAAATCACGGGTTCGGCAAAGGGATCGCAATGATGACGTCGTTCGCACTTCTTCGCGTTCTTCGTGGTTCGATCTTTTTTGCCTGCGCCGCCGCCGTAGCGAACGCGAGCGCGGCCGATCGCTCGTTGCAGTTGCCGCAGCACATCGAACAGGGACAGCTCGTGATCGGCCATGCGCCGCGCGGCGCGAAGATCGAGTTCGCGGGCAAGCGCTTGCGCATCGGCGACGACGGCGTGTTCGTGTTCGGACTCGAACGCGATGCGCCGGCACAGGCCGTGCTCAACGTGCGCTACAGCGACGGCAAGGCCAGACGCGTGGTGTTGAAGGTCGAGAAGCGCGAGTACGCGATCGAACGCGTCGAAGGGCTGCCGCAGAAGACCGTGACGCCCGATCCGGAAACGCAGCGACGCATCGAGCGCGAGCAGGCGCGCGTCGCCGAAGCGCGGCGCCGCGACGATGCGCGCGAGGATTTCCTGCAGGGGTTCGTCCTGCCAGTCGAAGGTGCGCGCGTCAGCGGCGTCTACGGCAGCCAGCGCATCGACAACGGCGTGCCGAAGGCGCCGCACATGGGGCTCGACCTCGCCGTGCCCGAAGGCACGCCGATCCACGCACCGGCGGCCGGCATCGTGACGTTCGCCGAGCCCGATCTCGTGCTGACGGGCGGCACCGTGCTCATCGACCACGGTTTCGGCCTCTCGAGCGCGTTCCTGCACATGAGCAAACTCGAGGTGAAGGTCGGCGACCGTGTCGAGCGCGGTCACGTGATCGGCGAAGCCGGGATGACGGGCCGCGCCACCGGTCCCCACGTGCATTGGGGCCTCAACTGGTTCGAAACGCGCCTCGATCCCGCCCTCTTGGCGAAGCCCGAACACTGATGGACGAACTCGCGATCCGCGAAATCGGCGCCGCGGAGTTCGACCTCGTCTGGCCGATCTTCCACGCCGTCGTCGCCGCCGGCGATACGTACAGCTACGCGCCCGACATCGCGCTCGAGGAGGCGCGCACGCTGTGGACGACGCCGCCGACGCGCACGTTCGCGGCGTTCGCCGGGACGGACGTCGTGGGTTGCTACATGCTCAAGCCGAACCAGCCCGGGCTCGGCGATCACGTCGCCAACGCGGGCTACATGGTCGCGCCACACGCGCGCGGCCGCGGCATCGCCGGCCGTCTCTGCGAGGACTCGTTGGCGCGGGCGCGCACCGCCGGATTCCGCGCGATGCAATTCAATTTCGTGGTGAGTACGAACGACGTCGCCGTCGCGCTATGGCGCAAGCACGGCTTCGCCGTCGTGGGGCGCGTGCCGAACGCATTTCGGCACGCGCGACGTGGGCTCGTCGATGTACTCGTGATGCATCGGGAGCTTTGAGGTTGACCGGAGATCGCGCCTAAACCGACCCGCCGGCGCCGTATCCGCCGGCGACGCCCTTCGTGACGATCGCCACTGCGTCGTGCGGATGCAGACTTTCCTCGTGCGACGCGCGAACCCAAAAATCGGCGACGCGATCGTCGGCCGAGAGCGCCGCCTGGATGCGGCGTGCCGCATCCTCGCAAAACATGAGGTTCTGGCCGTTGCGCAGCGCGAAGGCCTGCTCGTCCTCGCGCTTGACGGCGGTCTGCACCGGCGTTTGCAGCGCATCCTCGACGCGGTCGATGAGATCGACGATCGGGAAGCCGAAGCTCGGCGCGAGCTTCACCTTGACCGTCGCGATGCTGCGCTGGCTGTGCGGCGTGGCGCAGATGCCCTCTTCGCTGCCGAGCCAAGCGACGACCGCTTCGTAATCGAGCGGTGCATCGCGCGCGAAATCGTCACGGAAACGCGCCTGGATCAACTGCCGCGCAAGCGCCGCCGAGCATGGGCACGTGCTCGAATAGACCACTTCGAAGCCGAGCTCGAGCGCGAACTGGCCGCGCTCGAGCGTGCCGCCGATGCGCAGCGGATACGACTTCCAGCCGCTGTTGCCGCTCGCGAGCGACGGCCGGCGCACGAGATGGTCGAACGCGATCTCGATGCGCGCGCTGTCCGAAAGCTCCGCGTGCGATTCCAGGAAATCGCGCAGCAGCCGGCGGATCGCGCAGGGCGTGAGCGGCTCGGCGGACAGCGCGCGCTCGACATGAAGGTAGAGCCGCGACATGTGGATGCCGCGCACCTCGGGCCGCGCGAGGTTCACGTAGGCCGAGACGCGGGCCGGCGTCTGCACGCTGCGGCCATCCTCGACGGCAAGGACGACGGGCACGTCGATGTCGGCCATGCCGACCCAGTCCAGCGTTCCGGCGACGGCCGGGCGCGCCTCGTTGGCGATGTCGGGCATCGCGCGCAGGGTGTTCTCGTTGTGCATGGAGGCTCCTCCCGGGAGCTTGGCCGACATGAGACCGGCGGCGGACGGTTATGCTCGCATGCGAGGTGGGGCCTGGCCAATGCCTCGTCAAGGTGCGCGCGGGCGCGACCGACGGGCTTCCTGCCAGGCCAGCCAAACGCTCCGCCAGGGGTCGCTGCGCGACCCGGCCAGCACCGCGGCCGCATCGGCGCCCTTCGCCGCACGTCTGGCGCGCCCGAGGTCGAGGCGCGCACGCACGCGGCGGCCGACGCTCGCGCGGGACGCTCGGGCCAGGTTGCGTTCGATCTCGGCCGCCAATTCCCGCGAAAGATCGCCGAGCACCGCCGTGCGGCGTTGCCCCGAGCCCGCGAGCTCGGCCCGCGTGAGGCCGTGACGCGCGAGCAGGTCGAGCGGCAACGGCGCGCGCTCGAGGCCGGGCGCACCCGCCGCGCCGAGCAGATGCGAACAAATCCACAAGTGAGAAATTGCGGCGTTTTCGGCGGGATCTCCGCCGGCGAGCGCGGTCTCGAGCGCGGCGACGGGTCCGTAGAACGCGTTGAGCACCGCGAAAGCGGCCGCGAGATCCGCAGGCGGCGGCGCATCGAGTTCCGCCAAGGCGCCGTCGACGAGCGCGGACCAGAGTGCAGGATCGATCGCGGCCGCCTGCGCGTCGGCCATCAGCGTTTTTGCGATCGGATGGCGCGGCTCGTCCGCCGCGAGGTCCTGGCGCCACCACGCGAGCTTCGCCGCAGCGACTTGCGGTTCGCGCGTGGCGAATGCGGTCTCGGCAAGTTCGTGCACGAGCGCGCCGAAGCCGCTTGCGCGCAGCCGCGCCTCGGGCGCGAGGAACACGCCGACCGCGACCTGCTCGGGATTCGCCGCGAGCCACTTCTGCACGAAACTCGCAAACGCGCCGTCATTCGCCGCCATCACGAAAATCCGAGCGCGCCGAGCAAGTCGCGCGGACCGGCGACGACCAGATCGGCGAGCCACAGCGCCGGATCTTCGCCGTCGAGATAGCCCCACGCCGCCGCCACGGTCATCGCGCCGGCGCGCCGGCCGGCCTCGATGTCCCGCATGTCGTCGCCGACGTAGACGCTGCGCTTGGCATCCGCGCCGGCGAGCGCGCAGGCATGCAGGATCGGTTCGGGCTCGGGCTTCTTCTGCGGCAGGCAATCGCCCGAGACGAGCGCGGCGCAGCGATGATCGAGCGAGAGCTGCGCGAGCAGGCTGCGCGCGAGCCAGCCCGGCTTGTTGGTGACCACGCCCCACGGCACGCCGCGCGCTTCGAGCGCGAACAGCACGTCGTCGATGCCGGGATACGGGCGCGTGTGCGTGGCGATGGCCTCGGCGTAGAGCTCGAGGAAGCGCGGCAGCAGGCGTTCGATGCGCTCGCTGTCGGCGGCCGGAAACGCCCGGCGCAGCATCGCGCGGCCGCCTTTCGAAACCACGCGTCCCACACCCGCGACATCGGCCGTGGCCTCGCCGATCTCATCGCACAGCCGCTGCATCGCGGCGACGAGATCGGGAGCGGAGTCGACCAGCGTGCCGTCGAGATCGAACAGCACGGCCTCGATGTCGCGCGAGGCGAGTTTCATGCCGGTTTGCGCAAGCACGCGAGATAGTTCACTTGTGTACTTTGCACGATCCAGGCGCGCCGCCCGAACGGATCGTACGCGAGGCCGCTCAGGTCCTCGAGTTCGAGACCCGCGGCGCGCGCCGCCGCGGCGAGCTCGGACGGACGGATGAACTGCGCGTAATGATGCGTGCCGCGCGGCAGCAGCCTGAGCAGGTACTCGGCGCCCAGGATCGCCGCGCCGAAGGCGAGCGGCGTACGGTTGAGCGTCGAGAAGAACGCGCGGCCGCCGGGCTTGAGCAGCGTGGCGATCGCGGCGACGACGCTGCCCGGATCGGGCACGTGCTCGAGCATCTCCATGCACGTCACCACGTCGAACACACCCGGCATCTCGGCGGCCAACGCTTCCACGCCGATCTCTCGATAATCGACGCTCACGCCCGATTCGTGCAGATGCAGGCGTGCCACGTCGAGCACGCGCGGCGCCAGGTCGATGCCGAGCACAGTTGCGCCCGCCCGCGCGAGCGATTCGCTCAAGATGCCGCCGCCGCATCCGACGTCGAGCGCCCGTGCACCCGTGAGCGTCGCACGGCGCGACACGTAGTCGAGCCGGACCGGGTTGAGATCGTGCAGCGGCCGCGATTCGCCGTCGGCGTCCCACCAGGTGCGCGCAAGCCGGTCGAACTTGGCGGTTTCCGCCGGATTGACGTTGACGGGGGCGTCGGCGCTCATCGTCGTGTTCCTCTACGGACAACCCACGACTGCGCGCACCTGCAGTCGAACGTCGAGATCGCGGACGCCGTCGTCGGGTTCTTCGACGGCGAAGTGTAATGCGTAGCGCGCGTCGCGTCGCGGCGTGAAATACGTTCCCCAGCTGTCGTCCGGGCCGATCGGGAATCGCTCGACGCGCACGACGCCCGGCGCGACGGCGATTTCCGCTTCGGTGCCGCGCTGGAACAGGTACGCGTGATCGGGATCGTCGATGCGCCGGCTCGCGATCCACTGCGTGAGCCGCTCGCGGCGCGACAAGACGATATGGCCATTCGCGTCGCGCAGCGTCAGTTCGACGAACGCTTGCGGCCGATGCGCGGCGATGACTTCGCCGTCTTCGCCATCCGGCGCGTTGCGCGCCACGGCAAGCCCGATCGTGGACTCGATCGGCGGCAACCCGGCGAGCTCGTAATTCGATTCGCCCGTGGCGCCGAGATCGACACTGCCGAGATCGACGGTGTAGCCGTCCTGGCAAATCCACGCCGGCGCGGTCTGCGCAGTGAACGTGCCGCTACCACGGTAGCCCGCGTAATGCGTCAGGCGCATGCCGCAACCGGCGAGCAAAACGGACATCGCAGCCACGACGACCGCGACGAGCCCGAGTCGCCGAAACCGTTTCACGTACCGGCTCCGCCGCCCACGTGCGAAGGTCTCACGCGTCGGCCGCCAGGCGCTCGCGCCAGCTGCGCGCCCGCGTGCGCAGCTCGTCGGCATCGACACCGACCAATGTCCCATTTTCCACTTTGCGCACCCCGGCGATCCAGACGTCGCTCACCTGCTGACGGCCGGTCGCGTAGACGAGCTGCGAGAGCGGATGATAGACGGGCTCCGTTTCGAGCGCGTCCAGGCGCACGGCGACGAGGTCGGCCTCCTTGCCGGCGACGATCGAGCCGATGCGCTCGCCCAAGCCGAGCGCCCGAGCGCCGTTGAGCGTCGCCGCCTGAAGCGCGTACGCCGCATCGAACGCGCTCGCATCCGCGGAGACGCCCTTGGCGAGCAGCGCCGCGGTACGCATCTCGCCGAACATGTCGAGATCGTTGTTGCTGGCGCAGCCGTCGGTGCCGATCGCGAGATTCACGCCGGCGCGGCGCAGCTTCTCGGCCGGGCAGAAGCCGCTCGCGAGCTTGAGATTCGATTCTGGGCAATGCGCCACGGAAACGCCGGCCTCGGCGCAGGCCGCGATCTCGGCCTCGGTGAGCTGGGTCATGTGCACGGCGATCAGGTGATCGTTGACGAGGCCGAGCGCGGCGAGCCGCGCGAACGGCCGCGCGCCGTGCTGCTTGCGTGCGTCTTCGACCTCGTGCGCCGTTTCGTGCACGTGGATATGGACGGGCAGATCGAGCTGGTCGGACAGCACGCGGATGCGCGTGAAGCTTTCGTCGGCCACCGTGTACGGCGCATGCGGAGCGAGCGTCGTCGTGATCAGCGATTCGCCCCTGAATGCGTCGTGCACGGCGAGATTCTTGTCGAAATACTCGTCGCGGCTCTTCGCCCAGGCGCTCGGGAATTCGATGAAAGGCAGTCCGACGGCAGCACGGAAGCCATGCTTCAAATACGTTGCCGCCTGCACGTCGGGGAAGAAATAGTTCTCGTTGCAGCACGTGGTGCCGCCGCGCAGCATCTCGGCGATCGCGAGCTCCACGCCGTCGCGCACGAATTCCGGTCCGACCGCCTTCGCCTCGGCCGGCCAGATGTGCTGCTGCAGCCAGACCATGAGCGGCAGGTCGTCGGCGAGCCCGCGCATGAGGGTCATCGCGTTGTGCGTATGCGCGTTGACCAGGCCCGGGATCAACGCGTGTTCGGCCAACTCGACGCGCCGTGCGTTCGTATACTTTTGCCGCGCCGCGGCGATCGGCAGGACGTCGACGATCACGTTGCGTGCGAGCGCCACGGCATGGTGCTCGAACACCGCGCCATGCGGTTCGACGGGGACGACCCAGCGGGCTTCCAGTACGGTATCGATGCTGTCCATAGGGGTTGCGGGCCGGAACCGTCGGCTGGGCCTCGGCCTCAGCCTTCGGCGTCAGCCCTGCTGACTCACTTGACGCGGCCGACGTATTCGCCGGTGCGCGTGTCGACCTTGATCTTCTCGCCCTGCTGCACGAACAGCGGCACGCGCACCGTGGCGCCGGTCTCGAGCTTGGCAGGCTTGCCGCCGCCGCCCGAAGTGTCGCCGCGCACGCCGGGGTCGGTTTCGGTGATATCGAGTTCGACGAACGTCGGCGGGGCGATCGTCAATGGCGCGCCGTTCCACAGCGTGACGATGCAGCTCTCGTTGCCCTTGAGCCATTGCGCCGCATCGCCCATGGCGGCCTTGTCGGCGGCCAGCTGCTCGTGGGTCTCGGGATGCATGAAATGCCAGAACTCGCCGTCCGTGTACAGATATTCCATATCGGTGTCGACCACATCGGCGGCTTCGACCGAATCGGTCGATTTCATCGTGAGCTCGACCACGCGGCCGGTTTTGAGATTGCGGTACTTGACGCGCGTGAAGGCCTGGCCCTTACCCGGCTTGACGTACTCCGTGTCCACGATCGTGCACGGATAGCCGTCCACGATGATCTTCATGCCGTTCTTGACGTCGTTCATGCCATAGCTGGCCATACGCTGCTCCGTTATGCGGCTAGCCGCCGAAAGCGGCTAAAATGAGGAAGTGATCCGCACAATGATAACCGCAAGCCGCCATCCCGCGCAGTACGCTGCGCGGGAAAACCCGTCGTCGACTCGCCGCTCGCGCTGGCAGGAGCTCTGGCGCGAGGCCATAACCGACCCGCGCGAGTTGCTCGAGGCCGTCGATCTCGGCCATCTCGCGTCGCGTTTGCTGCCGTCGGGCGACCCCGGGTTCGCCCTGCGCGTGCCGCGTGGGTTCGTCGCACGCATGCGCCGCGGCGACGCCAACGACCCGCTGCTACTTCAGGTGCTGCCGCTGGCGGCCGAGCTCGGGGAAGTGCCGGGGTTCACGCGCGATGCAGTCGGCGACCTCGCGGCACGCACCGCGCACGGCGTGTTGCAGAAATATGCAGGTCGCGTCCTGCTCGTGACGACGGGTTCGTGCGCGGTCCATTGTCGCTACTGCTTTCGGCGGCACTTCCCGTATGCCGAGGAGATCGCCGCGACCGATCGCTGGCGCGCGGCCGTCGAGCACGTGCGCAACGACACCACCGTCCACGAGGTCATCCTCTCCGGCGGCGACCCGCTATCGCTCGCCACGCCCAAACTGGCGGAGCTGACGCAGGCGCTCGCGGGCATCCCGCATCTGAAACGGCTGCGTTTGCATACGCGGCTGCCGATCGTGCTGCCGGAACGCGTCGATCCCGAGCTGTGCGCGTGGTTGCGAGGATTGCCCTGGCCGACGACCGTCGTGCTGCACGCGAATCATGCGAACGAGCTCGATGCCGGCGTCGCGGAGGCATGCGCAGCCCTGCGTGCCGCAGGCGCCTTGCTGCTCAATCAGTCGGTGTTGCTGCGGGGGATCAACGACGCCGTCGAGACACTCGCGGGCCTGTCGGAACGCCTGGTCGACTGCGGGGTCGTCCCCTACTATCTGCACCAGCTCGATCGTGTCGCGGGCGCGGCGCATTTCGCCGTGGACGACGAGCGGGCGCGCGCGCTCGTCGACGCGCTGCGCGGACGTCTATCTGGCTATCTCGTGCCGCGCCTCGTGCGCGAGATCGCGGGCGAACCCGGCAAGACACCGCTGTGAAGTCCGGCCGCACCGTGCCTTCGGTCCGCTGGAAATGGTGCACGGAATCGAGTAAAAGCTGTCCTGAGCTTCAACCCCTCCCCCAATGACCAAACAAGACAACGTCATCAAGCTGCTGTTGATCGAGGACTCGGTAGAGGAAGCCGAGCAATTGATCAGCATGCTGCGCAACGGCGGCATCGCCGTGCGCCCCGCGCGGGCTGGCAATGCCGCCGAGCTCGAAGCCCAGCTCGCCGCGCAAAGTCCCGACCTCGTGCTCGTCAACCTGGCCGCGAAGGGGCTCAAGATCGGCGAGGTCGCCTCGGCCGTGAACCGCAGCGGCAAGGACATCGCCGTGATCGCCGTCTCCGGCAACGTAACGGAGGACGTCATCGTCGGCGCGTTCAACGACGGCGCGCGCGCGCTCGCGCTGCGCAACCGCATCGACCACGTGCAATCGATCGTGCGCCGCGAATTCGAGAGCCTCAACATGCGCCGCAGCGTGCGCAGGCTCGAAACCGCGCTGCGCGAAACGGAACGCCGCTGCGACTCGCTGCTCGATTCTTCGCGCGACCCGATCGCCTACGTGCACGAGGGCATGCACGTGCGCGCGAACAAGGCCTACCTCGAAATGTTCGGCTACGAGGAATTCGAGGAAATCGAGGGCATGTCGATCCTCGACATGATCGCGCCCGACGATGCCGACGATTTCAAAGCGCTGCTCAAGAAGCTCTCCAAGGGCGAGAAGCCGCCGCAGAAGCTCAATCTGAAGGCGCAGCGTTCCGACGGCACGACGTTCGATGCGACCATGGAATTCGCCGAGGCCACCTACGAAGGCGAGCCCTGCCAGCAGATCAGCTTCCGTCAGCAGACCGTGAGCGTCGAGTTGGCCAAGGAACTCGACGTCCTGCGCTCGAAGGACCTCGTCACCGACCTCTACAATCGCCAGTATTGCCTTACCGAGCTCGACCGTGCGATCGGCGAAGCCGCCAAAGGCCGCAACGATCAGGCACTGCTGCTGCTCGAGCCCGACAATTTCAAGGCGCTGCTCGATACGGTGGGTCTCGGCAACGCCGACTTGCTGCTCGGCGACATGGCGAATCTGATGCGCCGGCACATCAAGGAGAACGACATCGCCGGCCGCTTCGGCGAGCACACGTTCGGTTTGATCTCGATCGGCCGCGCGCTCGACGAAGTTCGCCAGCTCGCCGAGACGCTGCGCAAGGCCTTCGAAGAGCGCATCTTCGAGATCGGCAAGCAATCGGTGAACGCGAATGTGAGTATCGGCGGCTCGCTGATCGGCGAGAAGAACGCGAACGCTCAAGCCGTGCTGACGCAGGCCGCCAACGCGCTGCGCACCGCGCAGACCGAAGGCGGCAACCGCGTCAACGTGTTCGACCCGGCGGCCAAGGACAAGGCCGACGAGGAGAAGAACCGTCACTGGCTCGCGCTCGTCAAGGATGCGCTCGCGAACAACGGGTTCGTGCTGTTCTATCAGCCGATCATCAGCCTGCACGGCGCCGAGGGCGAGTTCTACGAGATCCTGCTGCGCATGCAGGGCGGCCCGAAAGGCGAGATCACGCCGAATTTCTTCATGCCCGTGGCCGAGCAGTACGGCATGATGCCGGCGATCGACCGCTGGGTCATCGGCAAC
>DASRGX010000081.1:0-4408 GCA_035650835.1 Rudaea sp.
CAAGAGCTTGTTGGGGTTGAAGCGATGGCCACGCTCGGGTTCGTACGGGCCGTGCGCTCGGTAGCCGTAGACGAGCGGCAGCGTGGCGTCCCGCAGGTAGCCGTGCCAGACCTCGTTCGTGCATTCCGGCAGCGACATCCGCATCGTTTCGCGCCGGCCGGCGGCGTCGAATACGCAAAGATCGATCGCACTCGCGTGGGCCGAAAATACCGCGAAGTTCACGCCGAGGCCGTCCCAGTGCGCGCCGAGCGGGTAGGGGCGCCCGGCCTCGAGTCGATTCGCGACCACGTTCGCTTTCATGCGTCGCTCCGCAGGTACAGGACGCCGAGCGGCGGCAGCGTGAGCACGAGCGAATGCGCGTGGCCGTGGGCTCCCTGCGTGCTCGCCTCGACGCTGCCGGCATTGCCGAGATTCGAGCCGCCGTACAGAGCCGCGTCGCTGTTCAACATTTCGCGCCAGCGTCCGCCGCGCGGCACGCCGATGCGGTAGCCCCAATGCGGCATCGGCGTCAGATTGGCGACGACGAGCATTTCGGGATCTCCTCCGTCGCGGCGCAGGAACGCGAACACGCTGCTCGCGCGGTCGTCACCGACGATCCACGCGAAGCCGTCGGCGTGCGCGTCGCGTCGGTGCAGCGCAGGTTCGCTGCGGTAGAGGCGGTTGAGGTCGCCGACGAGCCGTTGCATGCCCGCATGCAGGGGATCGTTGAGCAGGCCCCAGTCGATTTCGCCGTCGTGGTTCCACTCGTGCAATTCGGCGATTTCGCCGCCCATGAACAAGAGCTTCTTGCCGGGATGCGCCCACATCAGTGCGAAACAGGCGCGCAGATTCGCGAAGCGCTGCCAACGGTCGCCCGCCATCTTGCCGAGCAGCGAGCGTTTGCCGTGCACGACTTCGTCGTGCGAAAGCGGCAACACGAAATTCTCGGAGAACGCGTAGAGCAGGCCGAACGTGATGTCGTCGTGGTGCCAGGAGCGGTGGATCGGATCGCGCGCGAAATAGCGCAGCGTGTCGTGCATCCAGCCCATGTTCCATTTGTAGCCGAAGCCCAGGCCGCCTTGCTCCGGCGGTCGGCTCACGCCGGGCCAGGCGGTCGACTCTTCGGCGATCGCGTGCGCGCCGTGGCCGCGCGCGCGCAAGGTGGCGTTGAGCTCGCGCAGGAAATGGATCGCCTCGTAGTTCTCGCGACCGCCATGTACATTCGGAATCCACTCGCCGTGCCGGCGGCTGTAGTCCCGGTAGAGCATCGAGGCCACCGCATCGACGCGCAGCGCGTCGGCGTGGAAGCGCTCGATCCATTCGAGCGCGCTCGCGATGAGGAACCCGCGCACCTCGTTGCGCCCGAAATTGTATACATAGGTGTGCCAGTCCGGATGGTAGCCTTCGCGCGGGTCGGCGTGCTCGTAGAGCGCCGTGCCGTCGAAGCGCGCGAGGCCGTGCGCGTCCGTCGGAAAATGCGCCGGTACCCAGTCGAGGATCACGCCGATGCCCTCGGCGTGACAGCGGTCGACGAACGCGGCGAACTCGGCCGGCGAGCCGTACTGCGCGGCAGGCGCGAATTGGCCGAGCGGCTGATAGCCCCACGAACCGGTGAACGGATGCTGCATGATCGGCATGAGCTCCACATGCGTGAAGCCGAGCGCACGCAGGTAGGGCACGAGGCGTTCTGCAAGCATCTGCCAAACACTGGCGTGACCGCCGCAGCGCAGCCACGACGACGCGTGGATTTCGTAGATGGCGATCGGTGCATCGGCTGCCTGGCGCGCTGTGCGCTCCTCGAGCCAATGCGAGTCGCTCCATTCGAAAGGCGCCGGCGAGGGGACGATGGATGCGGTGGCCGGCGGCATTTCGGCCTCGCGTCCGCAAGGGTCGGCCTTGAGCGGCAAGAGCTCTCCGTACACGCCGAGGATTTCGTACTTGTAGCGTTCGCCCGCGCCGACGCCCGGCAGGAATATTTCCCAGACGCCCGCGTCGTGCCGTTGGCGCATCGGATGGCGGCGGCCGTCCCAGGCATTGAAGTCGCCGACGACCGAGACGCGCCGTGCATTCGGCGCCCACACGGCGAAGCGCGTTCCGGCTACGCCGTCGATCGTCATGACGTGAGCGCCGAGCACATCGCCGAGCTCGCGGTGCGTGCCTTCGCCGATCAAATGCAGATCGAGGTCGCCGAGCAGCGGGCCGAACGCATACGGGTCGTCGAATTCCACGATGCTGCCTGGCCAGTGCACGCGCAAGCGATAACCGCCGCTTCCCGTCACGCGTCCGCAAAAGTAGCCTTCGGGCCGCATGCGTTCTAGAGCGGTGCCGACGTTGCTTCCGCCGCGCGGGATCGCCTCGACCGCTTCCGCGCCGGGCAGGAACGCGCGCACGATGCGGGCGCCGCCGGCCTCATGCGGGCCGAGCAGAGCGAACGGGTCGGCGTTGCGGCCCGCGATCAGCGCGTCGACGGCCGCGGGGTCGCCCGCGACCGTCTCGACGGGCGAGGCCCGCTTCATCCGGCGGCCGTGTCGTGTGGCAGCGTCTCGAGCAATCCACGCAGCGGCACGTCGACCCAGTCGGGCCGGTTGGCAAGCTCGTAACAGAGCTCATACGCCGCTTTTTCCACAATGAACAATTGCAGCAGATCGTCGTCGATTTCCATGACTCATCCTCCTGATGTCTCCCGGTAGGCGGCGAGGAATGCTCTGCGCGCCACCACCAGGAACTTCTCCAACAAACGGTCGCGCGCCGCGCGCATGTCGGGCGCGAGGCGCGTGTCGTCGCGCGCGCCCACCGACGCGGCGGCGTAGTGCAACGAGCGCAGCAGTCCGGCTACGTCGCGCAGCGGACTCGATTTCCTGCGCCGCTCGTCGAGCGGTACCGACGGTTCGCCTTCGAAATCGACGATGAACGCATCGCCGCTCGAGACGAGTACCTGGCCCAAGTGGAAATCGCCGTGGATGCGCGTCATGAGCGCGCTCTCGGCGTGACCGAGCGAACGCACCGCGGCGAGGAGCTCGTTGCGATGCACGTGCAGTTCCTCGGCGAGTTCGCGCGTATGTGCGGGCGCAGTAGGTGCGGCGGCATCCATCATCGTGCAGGCGCGCTCGACTTCACCCAGCGCGTGGTCGCGCCAGCGGTTGAAGTCGGCTTCCGCGGCGGGCTCGGGCTTGAATGCGGGATCGTCGGTCGGCAGCGCGAGCGCCCGGTGCAGCTCGCCGAGTGCGCGGCCGATCGCGCCGGCGAATGCGATGTACTCGGAGAACAATTCTTCGTCGGGCCGATCGCTCGGGCCGCCGATCACGCAGTCGTCGATGAGACGGTCGAGATAGGCGAGCGTGTACTGCCATGCATCGCCCTGGTTGCGCACGAAGCCGTGCACGAGCGCGATCGTGATTTCGGCGCCGCCGCGCGCGAAGACGATCTCGCCCAGGAACGGAGCGATGTGCACGACGCCGAGTTGCGTCAACCTCCGGCCCATCTCGGCCTCCGGCTGCACGCCGGGCTGTGGGCGGCGCAGCAGCTTGAGGACGGCGATGTCGTCGTAGACGACGGAACTGTTCGACTGCTCGGCCGAGAGCCAGCGCAGCGGCGCCTCGACACACTTGCCGAGGTCCGCATTCGGCTCGCGGCGGAAGCGCAGCTCGCCGTCCGCCATCGGAAGCACCGCCTCGCGCGCGAGCCGATCGATGAGCATGCGCGCGAAGCCCGGTATCGCGAAGGCGTCGGTCAGCACACCCGTGCGCGCGCCGCGGCGCACGTTGGCGAGCGCGAGTTGCTTGGCGATCACCGGCGCTTCCTCGCGTTCCCAGACGACGCCGAGCGGCAGCAGGTAGCGTTGTACGCCGTCGTCGAAGTGGGCCTCCACCTCGAACAGCATCGGCGCGTCGTTGCCGGCGCCGAGCGCGGCGAGAAAATGGAGTTCGGCGCGGTCGAGCCGGCGGTCCTTCGCCGCGAACCAGCGCCGCGCCTGCAAGTAGTGTCTGAGCACGTCGCGTGCGAGCTGATGGCGCAGCGCATCGCCGGCCACGTCGATGGCGCCGCGCCGCAGGACGAGCGTCTGATATTCGCCGAGCATCTCGGGCGCTGCGGTATGCCAGGCCGGCGCGGCGTCGGCGGTCTTGAGCTCGAACCAGTAGAATCCGAACGGCGGCAGCGTGAGCAGGTACGGCAACTCGCCGATCGGCGGGAACGCCGAGCCGCCGGTCATCTCGACGGGCACGCACGGCGCGAACGCGCGCAGGTCGAGCTCGACCGCTTGCGGCGAGCGCGCGAGATTGGCCACGCACAGGACGATCTGTCCCTCGTGGCGGCGCAGATACGCGAGCACCTTGCGGTTGCCGGGATAAAGGAATTCCAGCGTGCCGCGGCCGAACACCTGATGCTGGCTGCGCAGCGCGAGCATGCGGCGCATCCAGTTGAGCAGCGA
>DASRGX010000082.1:0-13396 GCA_035650835.1 Rudaea sp.
CTGCCCGCCGTCATCGACGGTCTTTTCGCGATCACCGAACGCGTGTTCGGCGTGACGCTCAAGCCACGGGAAGGTGTCGAAGTGTGGCATCCCGACGTGCGCTACTACGACGTCTTCGACGCCGACGGCCGCACGATCGCGGGTGCGTATGTCGACCTCTACGCGCGCAGCGGCAAGCGCGGCGGCGCCTGGATGGACGTCTGCCGCTCACGCTTTCGCGCGGGCGGACGCGCACGCCTGCCCGTCGCTTACCTGACGTGCAATTTCGCGCCGCCGCTCGAGGGACAGCCGGCGCTGCTCACGCACGACGACGTGCTCACGCTGTTCCACGAGTTCGGCCACGGCTTGCATCATTTGCTGACCGAAATCGATTTCCCCGGCGTCGCCGGCATTTCGGGCGTGGAGTGGGATGCCGTCGAGCTGCCGAGCCAGTTCATGGAGAATTTCGGCTGGCAGCGCGAGGCGCTCCGGCTGTTCGCGCGCCACTGGCAGACCGGCGAGCCGCTGCCCGACGATCTGTTCGCGCGCATGCAGGCGGCGCGTCACTTCCATGCGGGCTTGTTCCTCGTGCGCCAGCTCGAATTCGCGCTGTTCGATTTCCGCCTGCACCTCGAATACGATCCGGCGCAGGGCGCGCGGCCGCTCGAGCTGCTCCAGGACGTGCGCCGCGACGTCGCGGTCATCCGTCCGCCGGCGTGGCATCGCATGCCGCACAGCTTCACGCATATTTTCGCGGGCGGCTATGCGGCGGGGTACTACAGCTACCTGTGGGCCGAGCTGCTTTCGGCGGATGCCTTCGGCCGTTTCGAGGAGAGCGGCGCGTTCGACCGCACTGCGGGTACGGCGTTCCGGCGCAGCATCCTCGCCGTCGGCGGCTCGCGTCCGGCGCTCGAGTCGTTCGTCGAGTTCCGCGGCCGCGAACCGCGGCCCGAAGCGCTGCTGCGCAGTTACGGTCTCGCGGCTTGACCGCGGCGAATTGCTAGAATCGCCGGATGAAAATCGCATCGTGGAACGTCAATTCGCTGAATGCACGCCTGCCGCACTTGACGGAGTGGCTGGCGAGCACGGCGCCCGAGATCGTCGCCCTGCAGGAGACCAAGCTCGAGGACGCGAAATTCCCGCGCGAGGCGATCTCCGCGCTCGGCTATCACAGCGTGTTTTCGGGACAGAAGACCTACAACGGCGTGGCCGTGCTCGCACGGCGCGAGCCGCGCGACGTGCTCACCGACATCCCGCTGCTCGAAGATCCGCAGCGACGCATCCTTGCGGCGACGGTCGGCGACTTGCGCATCGTCAATCTTTACGTCGTCAACGGCCAAGCCGTCGGCACCGAGAAGTACGCGTACAAGCTCGATTGGCTCGGCAAGGTGCATGCGTTCCTCGCGGAGGAAATCCGCCGCTTCCCGAGCTTGATCGTGCTCGGCGATTTCAACATCGCGCCCGAGCATCGCGACGTGCACGATCCTGCCGCGTGGGGAGAACAGGTGCTCTGCTCCCCGCCCGAGCGTGCCGCGCTGCAGGCGATGCTCGCGCTCGGCCTCGTCGACAGCTTTCGGCTGTTCGAACACGGCGCGGGCCATCACTCGTGGTGGGACTACCGGCAAGGCGCGTTCCGCCGCAATCTCGGGCTGCGCATCGACTTGATCCTCGCGAGCGCCGCGCTGCGTGCACGCTGCCGGAGCGCCGCGATCGATCGCGTGCCGCGCACGTGGGAGCGGCCGTCCGATCACGCACCCGTGCTGCTGGAGCTCGCCGATGAGTGATCTGCCGATGGATCCGGAATGGCCGGCGACGCTCGCCGACAGCGATCTCGAAGAGCTCGACATCTTCCTGCGCTCGCACGCCGGCGAAGACGACTTGCTGCTGGACGGCGTGCACGGGCTTCTGAGTGCGCTCGCGATCGGACCGCAACAAGCCACGCCGGATGAATGGCTGCCCGAGGTGCTGCACGATCCGTTCGACAGCGAAGACGAAGGACGGCGCATCCTCGAGCTCCTCGCGCGCTTGAACGAGAGCATCGCGCTCGAGATCGAAACCGACGGCTACGAGCCGATCCTCGGCGAAGTCGAGCTCGACGACGGCGACAGCGCGTTGAGCGCGCTCGGCTGGTGCGAGGGATTTTCGCGCGGCGTCGATTTGCGCTCTCAACTCTGGGAGACGCGGCTCGGGGCGGATTCCCAGCTCACCGAACTGCTCGGCCCGATCATGGCGCTCGCCGTCGAGGAAGGCGTGTTCACGAGCGACGCCGATTTCGCACCGCTGTCGGAACAGGAATACGACGAGTGCCTGGCGCAGTTGCCGTCGGCGGTCGCGGCCGTCGCGCAGTACTGGCAAGAGCACCCGCCGACGCCCGAGGAGCTCGCCGCGCGCGTGCCGAGCGGCGAGGATGCGGCGATGCGCCGACGCCGGCGCGGCGGTCGCTGGGTGCACTGAGCGCGCGCGTCAGCGCTGAGTGGAGTTTTCCACTTTTCCCTTCACCTTGCGCTCGAAGAAGTCGGCGATCGCCGTGAATACGTGCGTGCGCATGGCCGGCGTCGACAGCCCGTGCTTGCCGCCCGGATAGGTCATGAGCTCGAACTGGATGCCGCGGTCCTGCAGCGCGGCCATGAGGCGCGTGGAGTTCGTGAATTGCACGTTGTCGTCGGCCATGCCGTGCGCAAGGAAGAGCGGCGCCGTCAGGCCGTCGAGGTGCGCGAACACGCTGCTCGCTTCGTAGCCTTGCGCGTTCGCGGCGGGATCGTCGAGATAGCGCTCGGTGTAGTGCGAATCGTAGAGGCGCCAGTCGGTCACGGGCGCCACGGCCACGCCACCGGCGAGTTCGTTCGAGGCCTGCGCGAGCAGCATCAGCGAAAGATAGCCGCCGTAGCTCCAGCCGAAGCAGCCGATGCGCGCAGCGTCGACGTACGGCAGCGTCTTGAGGTACGCGATGCCGGCGAGCTGATCGCGCACTTCGACGTCGCCGAGCCTTCGGAAGATCGGGTCTTCGAACGAACGTCCGCGCCGCGGCGTGCCGCGGTTGTCGAGCGAGAACACGACATAGCCGTGCTGCGCCATGTACTGGTCGAAGAGATCGCCCCAGGCGCGGTTCACGAGCTGGCGCCCGGGACCGCCGTAGAAGCGCAGGAACACGGGATACCGCCGTGTGGCGTCGAAGCCGGTCGGCTTGTACATGCGCCAATAGAGCTTCTGACCGTCGGCGGCATCGACCGTACCGAACTCGGGCAACACGTGATGGCTGCGATACGGCCAGTAGGGGTGATGCTCGTCGAGCGCGTTCGGGACGAGCACGGCGAGCTCGCGGCCGTCCGCCGCATGCAAGGCCGTGCGCGGCGGCGTGGCGGGGTCGGACCACGTGTCGACGTAGACCGTGCCGCTGCGCGCGAACACCGCGTCGTGCCAGCCTTCGGCCGAGGAAATGCGCTGCGGCGCTTCCGCCGTGCTGCCGTCGAGCGCGGCGGCATAGACTTGGCGCTGCAGCGGGTCGTCTCGGTTGGCTGAAAAGTATACTTTTCCGGCGCGCTCGTCGACGCCGAGCACGGCGTCGACGTCCCATGCGCCGGCCGTGAGCGCGCGCCGCAGCTGTCCGTCGAGCCCGTAGAGATACAGATGCCGGTGGCCGCTGCGCTCCGACGACCACAGGAAGGCGTCCTGCGCGTGCAGGAATTTGAGATCGTCGGTCAAACCGATCCATGTAGCGGCATGCTCCGTGAGCACGGTGCGCGCACCGTGCCAGTCGGCCACGAGGAGATCGAGCGTGCGCTGGTTGCGCGCTTCGCGCTGAACCGCGAGGTGCTCGCCGTCCGGCAGCCAATCCACGCGGGCCAGATAGATGTCCGGGTCCTGGCCGAGATCGATCCAGCGCGTTCCGCCGCGATCGTTGATCGCCGCGACGCCCAGGCGCACGCGCACGTTGGGCTGGCCGGCGGCCGGATAGCGCTGTTCGACCACGGCCGTACGGTCGGCGAAGATCTCGGCGCGCGCCACGTTCGGCACCGCGCTTTCGTCGTAACGCTCGAAGGCGATCGCAGAGTCGTCGGGCGCCCACCAGTAGCCTTCCGTTCGCCCCATCTCCTCCTGCGCGACGAACTCGGCTTCGCCGTTGTGGATCGGGCCGCCGCCGTCGCGCGTGAGGCGGCGCAGCACGCGGCGTTTGAGATCGATGATCCACAGATTCTGCTGGCTGACGAACGAGACGTAGCGTCCGCCCGGCGAGATGCGCGCGTCGAAGATGTTGGTGCCGGCTTTGCTGAGGCGCTCGATCTCCTTGCCCGGAGCGGCGCCGAAAGTGTAAAGGTATACGGAGTCGCCGAGCGTGAACAGTAGGCTTCGACTATCGGGAGCCCAGCGGTGGTGCGACACGCCCGTATCGCCCGCCGTCCGTTCGCGCTCGCGCCGTGCGAGCGCGGCGGCCGAAGGCGCCCCGGCCTCCGCTTCGAGCGTGCGCGCGTCGACGAGCCGGCGTTCGCGCTTGCTCGCGACATCGAATTCCCAGAGGTCGAGGCGATGCTGGTCGTCGGCGGCGCCGCGCAGGAACGTGACGCGCGATCCATCGGGTGCGATCTCGAGCTGACGCGCGCTCGGCCCGTTGAGGTTCGGGTTCGCGAACATCCGCGCGATGGTCAGTTCATCGGCCATCGCAGCGGTGCCCATGCATACCAGCAGCATCCCCATGACGACGCGCATGCATTCGTTCTCCTCCGCAAACGATCATTAAAGCGTGGCGTGCGCGCGAACGCCAGCGCCGCTCGTCACGGCTTGCCCTGGCCGAACAGGATCTTGCGCGCTTCGGCGGAGAGCTCGGTACTGCGGTTGAAATCGCCGTGGGCGTAGGCGCGCGCGGTCGCCGGCCGCGCCGCGATCGCCGCGCGCCAGCGTTGCACGTGTGCGTAAGGTGACAGGTCGATCGGCGCTTTGCGGTAGGGGTCGATCCAGGGGTAACACGCCATGTCGGCGATCGTGTAGTCGCTTCCGCAGAGGTAGTCGCGATG
Organism: Rudaea sp.; assembly: GCA_035650835.1. Classification (GTDB taxonomy): domain Bacteria; phylum Pseudomonadota; class Gammaproteobacteria; order Xanthomonadales; family Rhodanobacteraceae; genus Rudaea. The sequence goes on from DASRGX010000082.1 coordinate 4,989, forward strand.
CTCCAGGCGCTTGTCGAGCACGCCGAGCAATCGGCTGACCTCGCGCGTGTAGCGATCGATCGCGTACGGAATCTTCTCGGGTGCGTAGGCAATGAAGTGGCCGTACTGTCCCGTCATCGGGCCCTGTCCCGCCATTTGCCAGAACAGCCACTCCGTGCAGGCGACGCGACCGCGGATGTCCTGCGGCAGGAACTTTCGCGTTTTCTCGGCGAGGTAGAGCAGGATCGCTCCCGATTCGAACACGCTGATCGGCGCACCGCCGTCGGCGGGCGCATGGTCGACGATCGCGGGCATGCGGTTGTTCGGCGAGATCGCGAGGAACTCCGGCGCGAACTGCGCGCCGGCGCCGATGTCGACGCGCGTGATGCGGTACGGAATCGCCGCTTCCTCGAGGAACAAGGTGATCTTGTGGCCATTCGGCGTCGGCCAATAGAACAGCTCGATCATGTGCGGCTCCTACTTGCCTATGCAAAACGTGGAAAAAATCGCGCCGAGCAAGTCGTCGCTCGTGTATTCGCCCGTGATCTCGCCGAGCACGCGTTGCGCCTCGCGCAGCTCCTCGGCGGCGAGCTCGGCGGCGCGCGTCTCCAGCCGTTCGGACGCCACTGCGAGCCGCGCGGCGAACCCTTCGAGTGCCCGCACATGGCGCGTGCGGGCGCTGAACGCGCCGGCGGCACCCTCGCCGGCTCCGGCCAGGCGAGCGAGCGACGTACGCAGAAGGTCGACGCCGTCGCCGCGCATCGCCGAGAGCCACACGTGGATGCTGCCGTCGGCCGCGCATTCGCTCCGCGCGGATGCGGCGTCGAGGTCGATCTTGTTGTGCACGACGATGCGGGTCGCGTCGGGCGCATCGCGCGCGACGAGCTGCGCATCGGCTGCCGCATGCACGTCGTCCGTGACGAGCACGATCGCGTCCGCCCGCGCAAGCTCGGCGCGCGCGCGCCGGATGCCTTCGATCTCGACGGGATCGTCGGATTCGCGCAGGCCTGCGGTGTCGACGAGCGTGAGCGCCGTGCCTTCGATATGCACGTTCTCGCGTACCAGATCCCGCGTGGTACCGGCGATCGGCGTGACGATCGCGCGGTCGCTCTGCGCGAGCGCGTTGAGCAGGCTCGACTTGCCCGCGTTCGGCCGTCCTGCGATGACGACGTGCAAGCCGTCGCGCAGCACGACGCCGCGCCGCGTCGCCACGAGCAAGGCCGCCGCGTCGCGGCGCAACGCGGCGAGGTTCGCGGCGAGCTCGGGATCGGCGAGGAAATCGATCTCCTCCTCGGGGAAGTCGAGCGCGGCTTCGAGAAACGCACGCAGGCGCACGAGCGCGTCGCGCAGGCGCTCGACCTCGGCCGAGAACTGCCCATCGAGGCTGCGCAATGCGGCGCGAGCGGCCGCTTCCGAACCCGCAGCGACGAGATCGGCGACGGCTTCGGCCTGGACCAGGTCGAGCTTGCCGTTGAGGAACGCGCGTTCGGAGAATTCCCCGGGACGCGCCGGCCGTGCGCCGAGCGCGTACGCGCGCCGCAGCAGCAAGCCGAGGACGACGGGGCTGCCGTGCGCATGGAGCTCGGCGACGTCTTCGCCGGTGAACGAGTTCGGTCCTGCGAAGCATACGCACAAGCCATGGTCCAGCGGGGCGCCGTCGTCGTCGAAGAAAGTGGAAAAGTGGAAAACGCGCGGGCGCAGGGTCGCGCGCGTGACGGCCTCGGCGATCGCGCGCGCCGCCGGCCCCGACAGCCGCACGATGCCGACCCCGCCGGAGCCCGCGGGCGTGGCGATGGCGGCGATCGTGTCGGCTTGCGCGTTCACCCCATCAGCGCGCCTTGTCCGCGGCCTCCGCGCGGCGCGTGATGATCCACTGCTGCAACAGCGAGAGACCGCCGTTGACGACGTAGTACAGCACGAGGCCGGCCGGGAAGAACAGGAACAGCACGGCGAAAGCGAGCGGCATGATCTTCATCATGCGAGCCTGCATCGGATCCATGCCGGGGCTTGCGGGCGTGAGCCACGTCGTCGCCCCCATGATGAGGGCGTAGAGCACGGGAAGGATGAAATACGGATCGGGCGCCGAAAGATTCTGGATCCAGCCGAAGAACGGCGCCTGGCGCAGCTCTACGCTTTCGAGCAGCACGTAATAGAGTGCGAAGAATACGGGAATCTGGATCAGCGTCGGCAGGCAACCCGCAAACGGATTGACCTTTTCCTTCTGGTAGAGCTCCATCGTCGCTGCGCTGAGCTTCTGGCGGTCGTCGCCGTAACGTTCCTTGAGCGCTTCCATGCGCGGTTGCAGCCGCCGCATCTTCGCCATCGAGCGGAACTGCGATTCGCTCAGCTTGAACATTGCGAGCTTGATGATGAGCACGAGCAGGATGATCGCGAGACCCCAGTTGCCGACGAAGCCGTGGAGCTTGACGAGGATCCAGTGCAGCGGCTCGGCGATGAACGTGAGCTTGCCGTAATCGGCGGTCAAATAGAGCCCGTGCGCGATATTCGCCTGCTCGATCTGCTCTGTCTGGCTCTGCAGCGTGGGGCCGACGTAGAGATGCGATTCGAGCGTGCGCGTCTGGCCCGGCGCCACGGCGATCGCCGGCGACATCGCGCGGATCAGATAGCGCTGCGGAGTCGTATTCGGCACGAGGGTGGTCGAGAATGCGTCGGTTTCCGCGGCGGCCGGAATCCACGCCGCGAAGAAGTAATGCTGCAGCATCGCGACCCAGCCGCCCGCGACCTCGCGTGTGAGCGGCGAGCCCGAGAACTTGTCGAACGGCAGCTTCTCGAACTTGTCCTGCGGGCTGTACCACGCCGCGCCGGCGAAGGCGTATTTTTCCGGGTTGTTGAACGAGAAGCCCTTGTCGGGAATGATCGGCGGCACGCGCTGGAGCTGACGATACTCGTTGCCGCTCCAAGCCGCGGTGCCCGCGTTGTCGATGTCGACGCGGCAGTCCACGAGATAGCTGCCGCGTTTGAAAATGTATACTTTGCGCACCTTGAGGCCGGACGCGTCCTGCCAGGTGAAAGGCACTTCCACCGAATCGGCACCGGCGGCGAGCTCGTAGGAAGTCTTCTCCGCGGCAAACGGCGCACGATGGTCCGGCGCCGCGCCGGTGCCGCTCACGAGCCCCGACTGCGCGACGAAGTACGTCGCCGGCGCATCGTCGAGCAACTTGACCGGACGCGTCTTGTCGTGCGGGTCCTGCGGGTAGGCGAGCAATTCCGCCTCGACGATCGCGGCGCCGAGCGTGTCGATCTTGAGGTGCAGAAGATCGGTGCGTACGTCGACGAGCGCGGCCGCGGGCGCGGGCGTCGCGGGTGCGCTTTCCTGCGACGGCGCAGCGGTTTGCGGCGTTCCGGCGGGAGCTTGCGGAACGTCCGACGTCGGCACGGCGGGTTTGCCGATGTCGGCAGACGCGGCCGGCGTCTCGGCTACCGCGGGGGCTTGCGGACCGTAGTCCTGCTCCCAGGCCTGCCAGAGGAGGAAGCCGACGATGGCCAGGGCGGCGAACAGAAACGAGCGGGTACTGGACATGAACTGCCTTGCCGTAGTGTCGAGCCGTGGGCGGAGGGTGGCCCTCCGCGCGCGGGAGGCACGGAGTGGCGCAATATGCGGATCACCGCCGAACGGATGGGGGATTCACTGCTCGGCGCGCATTGTGCCGGGCGTACCGGTTTCCTTCAATGCTGCGAGCTTGTGCCAGATCGTCGTGAGCTCGCCGCGCAGCTCCGCATTGGTGCGTGCGGCGGCGTGCTGACGGGCGACGACGAGGATGTCGAACGAAGGCAGCAGCGCACGGTGCAGACGAAAACTCTCGCGCACCGTGCGGCGGATGCGGTTGCGCACCACCGCGAGTTTCGACACGCGGCGCGACACCGCCATGCCGAGCCGGGCTCCGTCGGAAGCATCGACGAACTCGACGTAGAAACTGCGCGTCGGCGGTAGGCGCCGCCCCTCGCGGCGCAGCGTAGCGAAATCCGCCGGCCGTAGCAGGCGAGCGGTGCGCGGCAGGGCGAGTGCCGCGCTCACCGAAGGATCACGGGATGAGGCGCTTGCGTCCCTTCGCGCGCCGGGCGTTGAGCACGAGACGGCCGCCGCGGGTCTTCATGCGCGCGCGAAACCCATGGGTGCGCGCATGCTTGAGCTTGCCCGGTTGAAATGTGCGTTTCATGGGTGTTCTCTGAATGCCGGAGAAAAGATTTTGAAGGATAGCGGCGTGGACCGTGAGTTGTCAATGTAACGCCGCTTGGCGGGGCCGCGCGGGCGGGGTTAGACTGCGCCCTCAGAAAGCTGCAACACCGCCGGTAGGATCGGCACCCATGAGCGAATTGTGGCGACGCTGCCTCGAGCGCCTCGAAGGCGAGCTCAGCGTCGAGGACGTGCATACGTATCTCATGCCCTTGCAGGCGAGCGAAGACGCCGAGGGCTTGCGCTTGTTCGCGCCGAACGCGTACACGCTCGACTTCGTGCGTGCCGAGTTCCTGCCGCGCATCGGCACGGTCGTCGACCAGCTTGCCGGCACGCCGACGCGCGTGCGGCTCGAGGTCGGCACCTTGAGCGGGCGTCGCGCCGAGCGACCGGCGCAGAAGACAGGCGCCGAAAGCCAGGATTTCGAACACAACCTGGATCCGCACTACACCTTCGATTCGTTCGTCGAGGGCAAGTCGAACCAGCTCGGCAAGGCTGCGGCGATGCAGGTGGCAAACAATCCGGGTCGCGCGTACAACCCGCTGCTGCTTTACGGCGGCACGGGTCTCGGCAAGACGCACCTCATGCATGCGGCGGGCAACCAGATCCGCACGAACAACCCAGGGACGCGCGTGATGTATCTGCGGTCCGAGCAGTTCGTGAGCGCCATGATCGACGCGCTGCGCACCAAGCGCATGGACGATTTCAAACGCCGGTTCCGCGACATCGACGCGCTGCTCATCGACGACATCCAGTTCTTCGCGGGCAAGAACACGACGCAGGAAGAATTCTTCCACACGTTCAACGCCCTGTTCGAAGGCAAGCAGCAGATCATCCTGACGTGCGACCGATATCCCAAGGAAGTGGACAACCTCGAACCGCGATTGAAGTCGCGCCTGGGTTGGGGACTTTCGGTAGCGATCGATCCGCCCGACTTCGAGACGAGGGCGGCGATCCTGCTCAGCAAGGCGACCTCACGCGGGCTCGACGTGCCCGAGAATGTTGCGTTCCTGATCGCCAAGCGCATGCGCTCCAACGTGCGCGATCTCGAAGGAGCGCTCAACACGCTTGCGGCACGCGCGAATTTTCTCGGGCTGCCGATCACCGAAGATTTCGCGCAGGAGACGCTGCGCGATCTCCTGACCGTGCACAGTCAGGCGATCACCGTTTCTAACATCCAGAAAACGGTGGCAGACTATTACCAGTTGCGACTTTCCGATTTGCTGTCGATGAATCGCAGCCGCTCGCTGGCGCGGCCGCGACAAATGGCGATGGCGCTCGCAAAGGAGTTGACCGAGCACAGCCTGCCTGAGATCGGCAAGGCATTCGGCGGTCGCGACCATACCACCGTCTTGCACGCATGCCGTACGATACGCGAGCTGTGCCTGATCGACGGAAAGCTGCGCCAGGATTGGGAAAAGTTGTCGCGCGAACTGACCGGTTGATAGGCTGTGGATGAGGTGTGGGGGAGTTGGGGCGTTGGAGATATCCACAAAGCGTCCACAGGAAAACGGTCTTGGACAGCGTCCGCGTATTTCGTGTAACTGTTTGAATACTTGATATTTTTTTGCGATATCCACGTATCCACATCGCCTACAAGCTCTGGTTTCTTTGCTTACCTAAAACAATCGATTGCCAACGGAAGCCTCCATGCAATTCAGTATTCAGCGCGAAGTTCTGCTCAAACCTTTGCAGCAGGTCGTGGGCGTGGTCGAGCGGCGGCAGACGTTGCCGGTTCTGTCCAACTTGCTGGTCGTGGCGGCGAATGATCGCGTGACCTTCACCGGGACCGACCTCGAAGTCGAGATGTCCGCCGGCACGGCCGCCGATGCGGTGCAGTCTGGCGAGATCACGGTGCCCGCGCGCAAGCTCTTCGATATCTGCCGGGCGCTGCAGGATGGTAGCAAGGTCGATTTCAAGCTTCAGGGCGATCGTGTCACGGTGAGCTCGGGTCGCAGCCGGTTTACGTTGGCGACGCTGGCGGCTACGGAATTCCCAGTCATCGACAACATCGAGCTCATTGAGCGCGTGTCCTTGCCCGAAGCGACGCTCAAGGACTTGATGGATCGTACGGCGTTCGCGATGGCGCACCAGGATGTGCGGTATTACCTCAACGGTCTGCTGCTCGATCTTCGGGAACACGTCTTGCGCTGCGTGGCGACGGACGGCCATCGTCTGGCGCTCGCGGAAACCTCGCTTTCGACGGGCGGTGTGACGCAACGACAGCTCATCATTCCGCGCAAGGGCGTGCTGGAGCTGCAAGGGTTGTTCGAGGCCGGCGAGGGCAGCGTCGATATCGAATTCGGGCGGAACCACCTGCGCCTCCGTCGCAACGACGTCGTGTTCACGTCGAAGCTCATCGATGGTCGCTTCCCGGACTACGAAGCCGTCATTCCGATCGGCGCCGACAAGGAAGTGCGCGTGAATCGAGAAGCCTTCCGCGGCGCTTTGCAGCGTGCGGCGATTCTCTCGAACGAGAAATATCGCGGTGTGAAGCTCGAAGTGAATCCTGGCCGGTTGCGTATCGTCGCTCACAACCCCGAGCAGGAGGAAGCCGTCGAGGAGATCGAAGCGAAGACGACGACGTCCGACCTGAGTGTCGGCTTCAACGTCAATTATCTGCTCGACGCGCTCAACGTTCTGCGCAGTGAAGAGATTCTGCTGTGCCTGCGGGACGGCAATTCGAGCTGTTTATTGCGCGCGCCCGAAGGCGAGCAGTCGCGTCACGTCATCATGCCGCTTCGGCTCTGACGGCAGCGCAACGTCCAGCACCGCGCGCGAGTCGGGTGAAGCCGCGTGCGGCTGCTTGAATTCCGGATTTCCGATCTCCGCAATCTGGCGGCGCTCACGCTTGCGCCGGCGGCGGGTCTCAACGTGTTCGTGGGGCCGAATGGCGCCGGGAAGACGAGCCTCCTCGAAGGCATTTATCTGCTTTCGCATGCGCAGAGTTTCCGGGCGGGTTCGAACGACGTGCTGCTCCGACGCGGCGCCGTCGAGCTCGTGGTACAGGCAAAGCTGGAACGGCGCAATCGTACGATCGGTCTTGGATTACGCCGGAGCCTGTCAACCTGGACGGCGAGGGTGGATGCGAGCGACGTCCCTAGCTTGGGACGCTTGTTGCAGGAATGTGCGGTTATTTGCTTCGAGCCGGGCAGTCACGCGTTGATTTCGGGAACGGGCGAGGGGCGGCGGAGCTTCCTGGATTGGGGTGTGTTCCACGTGGAACACGACCACTTCGACCGGATGCGACGGTACCGGCGTGTCCTGCGGCAGCGAAACGCGTTGCTGAAGCAAGGGGCCAGCAATTCCGAGCTGGACGCCTGGGACGAAGAACTCATCCGCGCGGCGGCGCCCGTCTTCGAAGCGAGAGCCGGCTACTTCCCGCTCTTCGTCGAGCACCTCAAATTCACTCTTGCCGAATTCCTGACGGAGTTGGGGCCCGCTAGCGTCAGCTTGAAGTCTGGGGTGGCGGAGCACATGTCTTATGCGGAAGCCTTGCGCCAGGTACGCGACCGCGACCGCGCGCTCGGACATACCACGCGAGGCCCGCATCGCGCCGATTGGTCGCTGAGCTTCGAGCAGGCGCCTTCTCGAGAATTCCTGTCGCGCGGCCAAGAAAAGCTATGCGCCCTTGCCTGCGTCCTGGCGCAGGGCGCCACCTTTGCGGCGGCCGCGGGCGAATGGCCCATTGTCTTGCTTGACGATCTCGCTTCCGAGCTCGACGCGGAACATCAACGACTCACGGTCGAGACACTCGAGCGCTGCGGGGCGCAAGTGCTGATCACGGGTGTCGAGCTCCCGTCGGCGCTGAGAACCAGCCGTGTCGCGACGCGTGTGTTCCACGTGGAACATGGATCGGTGCGCAGCTTGCTATAATCGCTCGTTCATGCCCGCAGCGCCGGCTGCCGTTTATTCGCTTCTCTATCGTGGCTTCTGATGACTCAGCAAACGCCCTCGCCCGAACAATACGACGCTAGCAAGATCAAAGTGCTCAAAGGCCTGGAGGCGGTTCGCAAACGCCCCGGCATGTACATCGGTGACACGGACGACGGCACTGGCCTTCATCACATGGTGTTCGAGGTCGTCGACAATTCGATCGACGAAGCCCTCGCCGGTTATTGCGACCACGTGCTCGTGACCCTGCACGGGGATGGTTCCGTAAGCGTCGCCGACAACGGCCGTGGAATTCCGGTAGACATGCACGAGGAGGGCAGGTCGACGGCGGAAGTCGTCA
>DASRGX010000083.1:0-2115 GCA_035650835.1 Rudaea sp.
CTCTGTTCTCGCCATGGGGAGCGCCGTGCACGAAGCCGCCGTGGGGCAAGCTCGTCGCGCTCGATCTCGTCCACGGCAAGCTCGCCTGGGAACGGCCGCTCGGCACATCGCGCGATCGCGCGCCCTGGCCGTTCTGGGGCATCGAGGGCGCGCCGAACGTTGGCGGTCCGCTGACGACCGCGAGCGGCCTCGTCTTCATCGGTGCGACGACCGACAATTTCCTGCGTGCGTTCGATACCGCGACCGGTGCGGAATTGTGGAAAATGCGGCTTCCGGCGGGAGCGCAGGCCACGCCCATGAGCTACGAGCTCGGCGGACGCCAGTACGTCGTCGTCGCCGCAGGCGGACACGCGAAGCTCGGCACGACGCGCGGCGACTATCTCTTGGCTTACGCGTTGCCAGCGACTCGGTGACGGCGAGTTTTCCGCCGGAGGCCCCGCTCGACTCGCCCTGAAGTTCGCGAACGGGCGGGAAGCGGCACGCGCGCCGCCGGGCGGGAGACAAACGCACGCGTGTCGCTCTAGAATCGGCCGCTGGCGCAAACACACCCACGGTCATGGACCCACAGCTCGTCACCCCGTTACTCGTCGCCGCGCTTGCGGCGTTCGCGATCTACCGCCGCGTGCGGCGCAACATCGGGCGGCAGCCCGTATTGCCGGTGCGCATGCAGTGGCGCATCGGGCTGTTCGGCGTGATCGGCGCCCTCATGCTGGTGTCGGCGCTGCGCGACGTGCAACTCTCCGGTGCGCTCGCCGCCGGCATCGCGGGCGGCGTCGCGCTCGGCTGGCTCGGTCTGCGTCACACGAAGTTCGAAGCCACCGAGCAGGGACATTTCTACACGCCGCATACCTACATCGGCGTGTTCGTCTCGGCGCTGCTCGTGGCGCGGCTCTTGTACCGTTTTGCCGTCGTCGGGCCGATGGCCCAGGCCGCGCAAGCGCAGGGCGACCCATTTGCGTATCAGCGCAGCCCGCTGACGCTCGCGATCTTCGGCGTCGTGGTCGGCTATTACGTGTGTTATTACATCGGCGTGCTGATCAAGAGCCGCTCGTCGCCACCGGCGGGCTGATCCGCACTCATTCGCCGGTCAGCCACTCGACGCGATGCTGACCGTAGCGCCCCTGCGTGAGGTGATCGCGCAATGACGGCAGGAGCTCCGCGAGCGCGTGGTCGAATTTCCACGGCGGGTTGACGATCACCATGCCGCAGCCGTTCAGGCGCAACGCGGAGTTGTCCGAGTGCAGCAAGAGCTCGGCACACAGCGCTTTCGGGATCTTCGCGCGCGCGAACCAGCGCAGGAACGGCGTGGTCTGCTGGCGCAGCTTGATCGGATACCAGATCGCGTAGACGCCGCTCGGCCAACGCGCGTGGGCCGCAGCGAGCGCCTGCTCGATCGCGCCGAATTCGCCTTCCTGCGCCTCGAACGGAGGATCGACGAGAGCGAGTCCGCGGCGTTCCTTGGGCGGTACGAGCGCGGCGAGCGCCGCGTAGCCGTCGCGCTGGTGCACGCCGATGCGCGCATCGCCGGCAAAAAGGCGCTTGAGCGACGCCGCTTCGTCCGGCTGCAATTCGCAGAGAACGGCGCGGTCCTGCTCGCGCAGCAGCAGGCTTGCGATCAGCGGCGAGCCCGGGTAGACGGCCAGCTCTTGCGGCGACGCGGCGTTGAGTGCGCGCACGAGATTGAGATAGATGTGCAGTTCCGCACTGAGCCGCGTGGCCGCGAGCAGGCGCTGCACGCCGTCTTCGTATTCGTGCGTCTTGCGCGCGGCTTCGGAGCGCAGATCGTAGCGGCCCGCCCCGGCGTGCGTGTCGAAATAGCAGAACGGCGTCTGCTTTGCCTTGAGCGCCTCGATGAGCCCGATCAGGATCGCATGCTTGAACACATCGGCGAAATTCCCGGCGTGGAAGGCATGGCGATAGTTCATGTGACGTCCGGGCGATTGCGCGACGGCATCGAGTGTAGCAATCTGGCGGCGGAAATGATGCTCATCCGCCAGCTTCGCGTGCGCCGATGAATTTCTCGCGCCGCACGTTTCTCGAACACCTGACGCTCGCCGGCCTGGCGGCGGGTGCGGGCCGCGCGCTCGCGGCGCCGCCGACGGATGCACTCGCCGG
>DASRGX010000084.1:0-13108 GCA_035650835.1 Rudaea sp.
ATCCAGACCGGCGCGCAATACGGCATGCAGACGCTCGACCAGTGCCTGCAGGACTTGGTCAAGCGCGGCCTCATCACGCGCGCGAGCGCGATGAGCTATGCCAAGAACAAGGAAATCTTCAAGTGAACGAGGTTCGGAGCGGCCGTTTCGGCAGACCGCGCCCGGGCGTCCTATAATGCGGACGAAGGTTCGCGCGAGCGCGTAACGGCAGAGCCCGCCGCGAATCCGAACCCCACATCCCGGCCGTCGGGAGCAAAGCTATGAGCAGCGTCGATTTCACCTCGTTCCTGAAGCTGATGGTCCACAAGAAAGCTTCGGACTTGTTCATCACGGCCGGCGTGCCGCCTTCGATCAAGGTGCACGGCCGCATCGCGCCGATCACGCAAAATCCGCTGTCGCCGCAGCAATCGCGCGACATGGTCCTCAACGTGATGACGCCTTCGCAGCGCGAGGAGTTCGAAAAGACGCACGAATGCCAGTTCGCGATCGGCGTCTCGGGCGTCGGCCGCTTCCGCGTGAGCTGCTTCTATCAGCGCAACAACGTCGGCATGGTGCTGCGCCGCATCGAGACGCGCATCCCGACCGTCGAGGAGCTGAATCTTCCGCCCGTCATCAAGACGCTCGCGATGACCAAGCGCGGCATCATCATCTTCGTCGGCGCGACCGGCACGGGCAAATCGACGTCGCTGGCGGCGATGGTCGGCTACCGCAACCAGAATTCGACGGGCCACATCATCACGATCGAAGACCCGATCGAATACGTGCACAAGCACGAGGGCTGCATCATCACGCAGCGCGAGGTCGGCATCGACACCGATTCGTGGGACAACGCCCTCAAGAACACGCTGCGCCAGGCGCCCGACGTGATCCTGATCGGCGAGGTGCGCACGCGCGAAACGATGGAACATGCGATCAACTTCTCCGAAACCGGCCACTTGTGCCTGTGTACGCTGCACGCGAATAACGCGAACCAGGCCATGGACCGCATCCTCCACTTCTTCCCCGAGGATCGGCACCCGCAGCTTTTCATGGACTTGTCGCTGAACCTGAAGGGCGTCGTCGCCCAGCAGCTCATTCCGACGCCGGACGGCAAGGCGCGCCGCGTCGCGGTCGAAGTGCTGCTCGGCACGCCGCTGGTGCAGGACTACATCCGCAAGGGCGAAGTGCACAAGCTCAAGGACGTCATGAAGGAGTCCACGAACCTCGGCATGAAGACTTTCGACCAGGCCCTGTTCGAGCTTTACCAGGCCGGCGAGATATCGTACGAGGATGCGCTGCGCTACGCCGATTCGGCCAACGAAGTGCGCCTGAAGATCAAGCTTGCGCAGGGCGGCGATGCGCACACGCTGTCGCAGGGCATGGACGGCGTGGAGCTCGTCGAGACCTGAGCAGCCGGGAATCGGCAGAACCGCGATTGGAGATTCGCGAGAGCGTTCCCGGAAGCGCTCAGGCAGGACGTGCGTGAAAAAAGACGAAGGTCGAATCCCCCACCCCGAATCCCAAATCCCGGCTCTCAGCCGCTTGCGCGAAACGTGGCACGCGCTCGGCGAGGACGATCCGCTCTGGGCGATCCTCTCGCGGCCCGACAAGCGCGGCCAGCGCTGGGACGCCGACGAGTTCTTCGCGGCGGGAGAGGCCGAGATCGCCGCCGTCGACGCGCGCTGCGCCGCGCTGGGGCTCGCGCGCGAGCGGCGCTGCGCCCTCGATTTCGGCTGCGGCGTCGGACGCCTGACGCGCGCCCTCGCCGGCCGATTCGCCGAGGTCGTGGGCGTCGACATCTCGCCGAGCATGATCGCACAGGCACGCGCGCTCAATGCGCATATTCCCAATGTGCGCTTTGTGGAAAATGCGACATCGCGGCTCGCGTTCCTCGGCGACGCCAGCATCGATCTCGTGTATTCGGTCATCACGCTGCACCACATCCCGGCGGACCTGCAGCGCGCGTACATCGGCGAATTCCTGCGCGTGCTCGCGCCGGGCGGCGCGGCCGTGTTCCAGATCGCGAGCTCCTACGCGAGGGACTGGCGCGGTTTCGGCTATCGGTTGCTGCCGAACCGCGTGCTCGCTCCGCTCAGACGCCGTCTGCACGAAAGCCGCACGGCGGCGGAGATGCACATCCTCGAAGAATCCGCCGTTGCCGCGCTCGCGGCCGCGGCGGGCAAGCGCATCGTCCAGGCGGTCGCTACGGACAGCGCGGGGCAGGGCTTCCGCGGGGTACTGTTCGTCGTCGCCGGCTGAACGTCGGAACGCGCCGACAGCGGCGGGCAGACACGTTTTTGCTTTCTATACTTTTCGCGCGAGAGCCTCGCCGCGGTTCGGTCCGCACGGAAGCTCTCGCGCGATCTCGAGCTAGTTCTGTTCCACGATCTCGTGCAGCGAGATGCCGCTGGCGGTCGCCACGAGGCGGATCTCGGCCGAGCGGATCCATTGCTCGTACAGCGCGAACAGCTTGGCTTGCTGGTCGAGCTGCGCTTGCTTGTCGGGTGGCAACGCGGCCTTCATCTTGCCGAACCATTGGCCGAGCGTCGCATAGAACTTGCCGCTGAAGTACATGCGCATGAACACGGCGTCGCTCGCCGCCGGCGCCTTGAGGTAGTCGCCGAGCGTCGCGTCTTCGCCCACACCCGCCGCGAGCGCGATGGCCTTGTCCGACATCGCCGCGAAGAGCGGCGGCGTTCCGGGCGGCGCCGCTCCGGCCGGCAGCGGCACAGCCTTGCCGTCGGGGACGAGCTTCAGGCTCTTGAGCGGCGGCATGGACAGTTCGGCCATCGCGAGGGCCGCCGCAGGGTTCGTCGAACCCATGAGCAGCTTGCCCTCGACATCGGGCATGCCGCCTCCACCGGCGTCGAGCTTGTCGAGCGTCACCCGGAAGCCGGTCAGATCGCTGAACGGCGGCGGTACGGTGACGTCGATCTTCGCCTTCGAATCGCGGTATTCGTCGTTGACCGAGGCGAGCGCCGCGCAGGCATAGGGTTTCGCCGCAACGGCATCGGCCTGTTTCAGCCAGAAGTCCTTGAGCTTGAGCACCGGCACGGAGATCGCGAGGTCGAGCAGGCCGCTGCCCGGCTGTGCGCTGCCGGGCGCCGCGCCGAGAGCGCCGACGAGCTGCATCGCGAGGCTCTGCTCGATGTCGAGCTGAACGCCGACGCGCATGCGCTGCGGGCTCAATTCCTCGACGCCGGCGACGAGGCGCGGAAACTTGTGCGCGATTTCGAGCGCCTCGCTGCGGCACGTGGCATCGGTGGCATTCGTGGGCAGGTCGATCGCCTTCGCGAAGGCGGCATCGCTGCCCGTCGGCGCGCTGGTCAGGCGCTCGGTGATGCGCACGAAATCGACGTACCCGGAGCCATACGGCGTATATCCGTATTGTTTGGCGAGCGCATCGAGTGTGCCGGCGCCGGCCAGGTTCTGCGCGGGTCGCGTGACGCCGAGCAGGGTCTGCTTCAGGTCGTCGGCCGCGCCGCGCGGGATCAGCGTGACGACGAGGTGCGTGCCCTCGATCGCCACCGCGATGCTGACGTCCTCGTCGCCGAATTGCCAGTATTCCTGCGCACCCGTCTTGGCCACCGTCAGCTTCTCGCCGAGCTTGTCCTCGATACGTGCGATCTCGGCGCGGAACGCGTTCGGATCGCTGAGCTCTAGGCGCGCCACGGGCACCATGCCGACCCCGTAGATCGCCGCATGACCGTCGGACTTCAGCCCGATCTCGTTGAGCTTGGCCCAGGTATTGCGCGTCTTGAGCTCGTCGACGAGCACGCGTGCGATCTTCACGAAGCGCGCCTTCTGCGGATCTGCGTTCGCGGGCGCGTTCTTGAGCATCTCCTCGTACATGCCGAACAGCGTCGGCCAATACTGCTGCATGCGCTGGGACCACTGGTCGATGACCGCTTTCGGCAGCGGATCGACATTCGCGTACACGTAAGGCGTGTCGGCCGGCACGTAGGACAGCGGCAAGCCTGCCTCTTCGTGCTTGCCGCACGCGGCGAGCAGAGTGGCGCAAAGGGCGAGCGAAGCGTAGCGGTGGATCCGGCGCATGATCATCCCCGAATGGGCCGCGCAAGGCGGCGTTGCGAGCGTCCGATTCTACGCCGAAGCGTTTACAGGCGCATGCTCATGCACGAGCATGAACCACGAAGGACTCGAAGAACACGAAGCGAGATTTTCCGCGGTGAGCTCGACGCCTGCGAGTCTCGAGGACAAGCCGTTTGTCCTCGTGTTCTTCGTGGTTCAATCGTCAAGCGCTTCGAGCATCGACGCCGAGGAGCTCGGCGAGCACCGCCATGCGCACGAACACGCCGTTGGCGACCTGCTCGAGGATCAGCGAGCGCTCGCCGTCGGCGACGTCGCTCGCGATTTCGACACCGCGGTTGATCGGCCCGGGATGCATGACGACGCACTGCGGCTGCGCGCGACGCAAACGCTCGGCGGACAACCCGTAGCGCGCGAAATACTCGGCCTCGGACGGAATTGCCGCGGCCTGCATGCGCTCCTTTTGCAGACGCAGCATCACGACGACGTCGGCGCCGGCGATCGCCGCATCGAAATCGTCGAACAACCGGCACTGCGGGAATTCGCTCGGTGCGGGCGCGAGCTCGGGCGGCGCGCACAGGCGGATCTCGCGCACGCCGAGCGCGGCGAATGCATGCACGTCCGAGCGCGCGACGCGCGAATGACGGATGTCGCCGCAGATCGTCACGCACAGCGACGCAGGATCCCCTGCGTGCCGGCGCAACGTGAGTGCGTCGAGCAGACCCTGCGTCGGGTGCGCGCGATTGCCGTCGCCGGCATTGAGCACGGCGGCGTTCGAGCGCAGATGCCGGGCGATGTACTCGGGCGTGCCCGATTCCTTGTGGCGCACGACGAAGGCGTCGCAGCGCATGGCTTCGAGCGTGTGCACCGTATCGAGCAGCGATTCGCCCTTGACCGTGGAGGAGCTCGCGATGTCGAAATTGACCACGTGCGCGCCGAGCCGCTGCGCCGCGAGATCGAACGACGTGCGCGTGCGCGTCGAGGGCTCGAAGAACAGATTGACGACGGTGCGGCCGCGCAGCGTATCGAGCGGGCGCGTGCCGTCGCGGCTCGCGGCGCGCAGCGCGTCGGCGCGGTCGAGCAGCGCGAGGATGCGTTCGCGCGGCAGATGCTCGAGGCCGATCAGATGGCGCAGGCGTCCGGAAGCGTCGATCTCGAGCATGGGTCCAGGCGAGAGGATGGGGAGCGGTGTGCGAAGTTTACCGCGAGCCTGGCGCCTGCGCGGCGAGCCAGGTCTCGATGATGATTTCCGCCGCGACGGCGTCGAGGACCTCGGCATGCCTGCGACGCGTCTCGCCGCGCGCGCGGCGCTCGGCGAAACGGTGCGAGGCTTCGCGCGAGGTCAGGCGTTCGTCGACGAGCTCGACGGGCTGCGCGCAGCGTTCCGCGAGCGCCGTTGCGAAAGCGCGCGCCGCACGGCTCGTGGCTTGCTCGGTGCCGTCCATCGTCAACGGCAGCCCGACGAGCAGGATCTCGGGCCGCCATTCGCGCAGCAGCGCCTCGACACGCGCCCAATCGGGCCCCTGCGCACCGTTCGCGACGATGGCGAGCGCGCGCGCGCTGCGCGTCAAGGCGTTGCCCACCGCGACGCCGATGCGGCGCGAGCCGTAGTCGAAACCGAGTACCGTGGTTGCGGTCAGGCGTGCCCCGCGTAATCCGTGAGGCTCGCGATTTCGACGCCGACGAGCGCGGCGGCGGCTTCCCAGCGCCGCTCGAGCGGCGTACCGAAGATGATGCGCTCGTCAGCGGGGACCGTGAGCCAGGCGTTTTCCTTGAGCTCCGTTTCGATCTGACCCTGGCTCCAGCCGGAGTAGCCGAGCGTGACGATGGCGTCCTCGGGACCGCGGCCCTCGGCGATCGCGACGAGGATGTCGCGCGAGGTCGTCACGCAGATGCGATCGGAGATCTTGAACGAGGATTCCCAATCGCCGTGCGGCGCGTGCAGCACGAAACCGCGCTCGGGCTGCACCGGACCGCCGATCAACACCGGCGCTTCGCTGACCCGGGTCAAATCCGATCGCAAGTTCATCTGTGCGAGCACGTCGCCGAGACGGTATTCGGAGAGCCGGTTGATGAGTAGGCCCATCGCGCCGTCCTCGCCGTGCTGGCAGAGGTAGGCCACGCCGCGCCGGAAGCTCGGATCGCGCATGCCTGGCATGGCGATCAGGAAATGGTTGGTGAGGCCGATTGGGGCGAGGCTCATGGTGGCATTGTACTCGACAGCGGGCGTGGGGCGGATTGCTTGCGTCGTCCAAGAGGCCGAGAAGCGAGTCACGAAAGCACACGAAGGTTCCACGAAGAAGACGCAGGATGGGCCGTGGAAATTCCTTTTGTTCTTCGAGTGCTTCGTGGTGCAGTCTTTTCTGCGCTGCCTGGGCGCCCGGTTCATCGGTTGCGCAGGATGTCGCCCGGCAGGAACTGCCACGTGCGCGTGATGTACAGCTCGTCGATGCCGTCTTCGGCCGGGATCGCCGGGAACGGCGCGGCGAGGCGCACGATGCGCTCGGCCGCTTCGTCGAGGAGCTTATGGCCGCTTGGCTGGATCACGTCGATGCTCTTGACGCTGCCGTCGCGGGCCAGCGCGACCGTGAGCACGAGCTGGCCGTGCAGCTGCTGGCGCCGCGCTTCGTCGGGATAGTTGAGGTTGCCGATGCGCTCGATGCGCGCCACCCACGCGGCCATGTACGCGGCGTAGGCGTATTCCTTCGTGTTCGCCGAGATGTATTTCTTGCGCGGACGCTTCGCGTAAGCCTGTTCTTCGCGCTGCACCTCCTCGGCGAGGCGCGCCATTTCGAGTTTTTTCTCCATGAGCTCGCGTGCGGTCGGCTGCGGTACCGGCGGCTGCTCGGGCACTTCCTTGTCGGTATGCACGGCGAATTGCGCGTGCTGCTGCGTGAGCAGCTCGCGCTCGGTGGGCGGCTGCGGACGCGGCGCGCCGGCTTCGACGGGACGTGGGGCGATGCCGCGGTCGAGCTTCGATACCTGGCTCGACAGCATCTCGGTCGGCCGCAGCGGCTTGTCGCTGTCGCCGCCGCCCGCGTTCGCGGCCTGCGCGAGATAGTCCGCCTTGTCGGGTTTCTGCCCGGACGCGGACTGCACGAGGATCACGTCGAGCGCGGGCAGCGCGGGTGCAGGTTTCTCGTACTCGAACGTGAGGCCGAGCGCGAGCACGCCGTGCGCGATGAGCGAGAACAGCAGGGTGACGCCGAAGCGGTCGCCGCTGCCCGTGCGTGGCTGGCTCATGCG
The DNA here is from genome assembly GCA_035650835.1 of Rudaea sp. Taxonomy (GTDB): domain Bacteria; phylum Pseudomonadota; class Gammaproteobacteria; order Xanthomonadales; family Rhodanobacteraceae; genus Rudaea. Next base: position 7,276 of record DASRGX010000084.1, read on the forward strand.
CGGCGCCGCTCGACGACGTCGAAGAGCACGCCGGCGATATTGAGCCCGAATTGCGCGTCGAGCTCGCGGATGCAGGTCGGCGACGTCACGTTGACTTCGGTGAGGTAGTCGCCGATGACGTCGAGCCCAACGAACAACATGCCGCGTTTGCGCAGTTCCGGACCGACCTGGGCAGCGATCCAGCGCTCGCGCTCGCTGATCGGTTTGCCGACGCCCTTGCCGCCGCGCGCCAGATTGCCGCGGAAGTCATCGCCCTGCGGCATGCGTGCGAGCACGTACGGCACGGGCTCGCCGTCGATGAGGAGGATGCGCTTGTCGCCGTCGCGGATCTCGGGCAGATAGCGTTGCGCGACGGCATAGCAGCGGCCGTTGTCGGTCAGTGTCTCGAGGATCACGTTGAGGTTCGGATCGCCGCGAAAGCTGCGGAAAATCGAACGCCCGCCCATCCCGTCGAGCGGTTTGACGACGACTTCGCCGTGCTCGGCGACGAAGCGTTTTATCTCCGCGGCGTCGCGCGCGACGATCGTGGCCGGTATGCATTGTGGAAAATGCAGCGAATAGAGCTTCTCGTTCGCGTCGCGCAACGCCTGCGGATCGTTGACGACGAGCACGCCCGCGCGCTGCGCGAGTTCGAGCACCATCGTGTCGTAGAGGAACTGGTTGTCGAACGGCGGATCCTTGCGCGCGAGCACGACGTCGACCGTGCGCAGATCGATCCATTCGGGCGCCGCCAGCGTGAACCAGCCCGCAGCGTCGTCGCGGACCGTGAGCGCCGCCGCGCGCGCCCAGGGCGCCGCGTCGCGTACCGCGAGCCCGCCCTGCTCCAGGTAGAACAGGCGGTGGCCGCGCCGCTGCGCTTCGAGCAGCATCGCGAACGTGGAGTCCTTCTCGATGTGGATGGACGCGATCGGGTCCATCAGGACGACGACGGCCAAGCTCATGCACGCGGTCCGAGGACGGCTGGCGCCGCGGGAGGTTGGCACGGGATGTGCTGAGTCATGATATTGGGCGGAACGCGCGCTCGACGGGTGCGAGGTCTATACTACCATCCGGTGTGGGGATACACCTGCTCCGGCGCTTCGCCGAGGGCGAAAACCAGAGGGCTTGAGGCTTACGGTTTTTCGAGCAATGATGCTCAGTTAGCGGATTTACTTGACAGCTTTGCTAAGTATTGGTTAAACAGCTTGCGTAGGCGCGTGAAGGCGCCGCGTGGCGGCCGCCTTCGAACGCGATGTGGCTGCCGGACGCTAACCAAAACTCCGTCGGGTCTAGGGGGTTGTACGTGGAAGACACAGCGAAAGATGGCAGCTTGGCCGGCCTCAAGGTCATGGTCATCGACGACTCGAAAACCATCAGACGGACCGCTGAGACCCTGCTCAAGAAGGAAGGTTGCGACGTCGTGACCGCAACCGATGGTTTCGAAGCGCTCGCGAAGATCTCCGACCAGCAGCCGAACATCATCTTCGTCGACATCATGATGCCGCGGCTGGACGGCTATCAGACCTGTGCGCTCATCAAGAACAACCAGATGTTCAAATCGACGCCGGTGATCATGCTGTCGTCGAAGGATGGCCTGTTCGACAAGGCGCGCGGTCGCATCGTCGGCTCGGAGCAGTACCTGACCAAGCCGTTCACGCGCGAGGAATTGCTCGGCGCCATCCGGCGCCACGTGGGTCAGAAGTAGAACGCAACAACGTCAACGCGGAGGCCATCCGACCGAGGGGATAACGATGGCGCATATTTTGATAATCGACGATTCACCTACAGATGTACGCGTGTTCACGACGTTGCTCGAAAAAAACGGGCATCGCGTGAGCAGCGCCGCGAGTGCGGAGGAAGGCATCGCGCTCGCCAAGCGTGAACACCCCGATCTCGTCATCATGGATGTCATCATGCCCGGCATGAACGGCTTCCAGGCAACGCGCACGCTGAGCCGCGACAGCGAGACATCGGCGATACCGATCCTCATCGTCACGACGAAATCGATGGAAACGGACCGCGTCTGGGGCTTGCGCCAGGGCGCCAAGGATTTTCTCGTCAAGCCGGTCGGCGAGCAGGAGCTGCTCGCGCGCATCGGTTCTTTGTTGCCGAGCTGAATCGCGCATGGCCACCGTTCTCGACACGCTCCAGCTTTCGCCTTTCGAGGCGCTGGCCGATTACGAGCGGCGCAGTCTCGCGCACACCGCGGGATTGCCGGAGCAGATCGAAGCCCCGGGGCTCTGGCGCGGCATCGGTTTTCGTGTCGGCACGCGCTATCTCGTTAGCAGCATCAACGAGGTCAACGAAATCCTGACGCTGCCCGCGCTGACCATCGTGCCGGGCACGCGGGCGTGGCTGCTCGGCGTCGCCAACGTGCGCGGCAACCTCGTGCCGGTCATCGATCTGCGCCAATACCTCGAGGGCGAGCGCACCCAGCTCACCGATTCGAGCCGCGTGCTGCTCGTGCGCCAGCTGGGCGGCAGCGTGGGCCTGCTCATCGACGAGGTGCTCGGGCAGCGCAATTTCTCCGAGGAGCAGCGCAACGAGGCCTTGAGCGAGGAAGACGACCGTTACAGCCGCTTCGTCAGCGAGAAATATCCGTTGGGCGACGTGCATTGGGGCCTGTTCAGCATGGCGGCCCTGGTGCGCACACCCGATTTCGTACAGGCAGCGGCATGAGCGCGCTGGCATCGCAAGAGTTAGTCAAGGGGTGAGCTATGAGCGTTACGACAGGTGCAGTAGGCGGTAAAGAACGTGCAGGGGCCAACACCCTGCTCGTCGTGCTGCTGATCCTCGCGATCCTGATCGCGGTTGCCGACTTCGGCGTGCTGAACTACAACGCCGGGCAGGACGCTAAGGCCAGTACCCTGGTGACGAAGATCCAGGTGCTTTCGCAGCAGCTATCGAAGGTCGCCAACGACGCCGCCGGCGGCAACATCGACGCCTTCAAGAGCCTCGAAGCGACGCGCAACTCGATCGACGACCTGCTGCACAAGCTCAAAGGCGGCGATCCGGACAACCGCATGCACGGCTACGCGAACGAAGCCGGCGTGCAGAAGGAGATCGGCGATCTCGACCGGGCCTGGGCCCCGCTCAACACGAATGCGACGAAGATTCTCGACAGTAAGGAGCAGGTGCTCAATACCGCCGGCGTGGCGGCCGACTTCAACAGCAAGATGCCCGTGCTCAATTCGCGCATGGACGAAGTCGTCAAGATCCTCACCGAGAAGAACGCGTCGGCGAGCCAGGTCATGATCTCGGGCCGCGAGATGCTGCTCGCCGACCGCATGCAGCGCCGCGTGCAGCTCATCCTGCAAGGCGGCGAGGAAGCGCAATCGGCGGCCGACGGTCTGCAGCGCGACGCGCAGTTCTACGGCGCGGTGCTCGCGGGCCTCATCAGCGGCAACCCGGATCTCAACATCCGCGCGATGGACAACCCGAACGCCAAGCAGATTCTGACCGACATCAACCAGCAATGGCTGGAGCTCAACGGCGACGCCGTACGCAAGCTGCTCGATTCGGCCTCGGCGTTGCAGGACGTCAAGCAGGCCGCGGACCAAGCCTCGATCGATAGTCAGACGATGCTGCTCAAGGCCGAACCGGTGTCGAAAGGCATCGCCGACCTGCAAGGCAAACGCTCGTGGCCCGTGCCCGTGTTCGGCTTCCCGTCCGTCACGCTGGGCACCGCCGCAGCCGTCGCCGCGATCGTGCTCGTGCTGCTTTTGGGTGTGAGCCAGATCCGCGCACAGCGCCAGCGGTACCAGGTCACGGCCGAATTGAACCAGCGCAACCAGGAAGCCATTCTGCGCCTCCTCGACGAAATGGGATCGCTCGCAGAAGGTGACCTGACCGTGCGCGCCACGGTCACCGAGGACATCACGGGCGCGATCGCGGACTCGGTGAACTTCGCGGTCGAGGCGCTGCGCTCCCTCGTGACGACGATCAACGAAACCGCCGTGCAGGTATCGGCGGCCGCGCAGGAAACGCAGGCCACCGCCATGCACCTGGCCGAAGCCGCTGAGCATCAGGCGCAACAGATCACCTCGGCCTCGGCGGCGATCAACGAGATCGCCGTCTCGATCGACGAAGTGTCGAAGAACTCGGCCGAATCGGCGGACGTCGCGCAGCGCTCGGTGCAGATCGCCTCGAAGGGCGCCGGCATCGTGCGCCAGACGATCCAAGGCATGGACTCGATCCGCGACCAGATCCAGGAGACCTCGAAGCGCATTAAACGCCTCGGCGAATCCTCGCAGGAAATCGGATCCATCGTCGAACTCATCAACGACATCGCCGAGCAGACGAACATTCTCGCCTTGAACGCCGCGATTCAGGCGGCATCCGCCGGCGAAGCGGGCCGCGGTTTCGCGGTCGTCGCCGACGAAGTGCAGCGACTCGCCGAACGCGCGTCGGGCGCCACACGCCGAATCGAAACGCTCGTGCAGACGATTCAGGCCGACACGAACGAAGCCGTGACCTCGATGGAGCAAACCACCGCCGAAGTGGTCGCGGGTGCGCGCCTGGCCGAGGACGCGGGCCTCGCGCTCGGCGAGATCGAGAAAGTGTCGAACGACCTTGCCGACTTGATTCAGAACATTTCCGAAGCCGCGCGCCAGCAGTCGGCCGCGGCCACGAATATTTCGGCGACCATGAACGTGATTCAGGAAATCACGACGCAGACGTCGGTCGGCGCGAGCCAGACGGCCGAGTCGATCGGCAACCTGGCGCAGCTTGCTGCGGACTTGCGTCGGTCGGTCGCGGACTTCAAGCTGCCGACCTGAACGGGCGGCGCCGGCGTAGACGGATCAAGCAACATACGGGAGCTTGGTCGATGAACGCGGACAAGGCTTCGCAATGGAAGGACGGCTTCGTGCGGGTGGACAAACGGATTGCGCAGCATCGTTCGCGGCTGGAGGTGAGCATCGGGCATGACGATCGCACCGGGAAACTGGTCGGCGCTGGCGTCCATGCCGGGCATGGACGACAGCGAATTCGAGCGCTGGGCAGCTCTGCTCGAGAAGCGCACGGGCGTGGTCGTGCCGTTGGCGCGCAAGGCGTTCCTCGTGACGAGCGTGCGCGGCCGCATGCGCGAAACCGGGCACACGAGCTTCGAGGAGTATTTCCGCGATCTGCAGAAGATCCCCGAAGGGGCGATCGAGTGGACGACGCTCGTCGACCGGCTGACGGTGCACGAGACGCATTTCTTCCGGCATCCACCTTCGTTCGAGCTCATCGCGAAGGAGTGGCTGCCGCGCCAGAAGAGCCCGGCCGGATCCTTGCATGCCTGGAGCGTGGGGTGTTCGAGCGGCGAGGAGGCCTACACGCTGGCGATGGTGCTCGATCGGCATCTCGCGGCGGGCAAGGGGCAGAAGCAGTATTTCGGGGTGACGGCCACCGACGTCAGTCTTCCGGCTTTGGCCGTCGGTCGCGCCGGCCTTTACCCGCGGCAGAAGTTGGGGGAAATTCCCGAGGAGTTTCGCGAGCGCTATTGCGAAACGCTCGACGGGGACACGTTCCGGATCAACGAGGCGCTGCGCAAGCGGGTCGGATTTGCCTCGTTCAATTTGCTCGACGCGGCGCGCGCACCGCTCAAGCGGCTGGACCTGATCTTCTGCCAGAACGTCCTGATCTACTTCGCGCGCGAACGGCGACGCGAGTTGCTGGCCACGCTCGCGGGCCTGCTCAAGCCGGGTGGGCTGCTCGTGCTGGGAGCCGGCGAGGTGACGAAATTCGCACAACCCAGCCTGCGCCGCGTCGAAAGCCGCAACGTGCTGGCGTTCCTGCGGGACGGTTGAGGGATGCCGCATGGCGCGGCTTGAATTGAGAGACAGCGTATGAAATTGCAAGACGGCATCGA
>DASRGX010000085.1:0-5529 GCA_035650835.1 Rudaea sp.
TAGTTCGTCGAGAAGTATGCCGAGATGATGAGGTTCGCCGTCTGGTTGTCGGCGATGTCGTTGTCGAAGATCTCGACCTTGCTGTTGGAATTCACGACGACGCCCGACCCCGCCGGCACGCTCGCGACGGCGGCGCCCTTAGCCGCGAAGTTGCCGAGATTGTTGCGCATGACGCGGTTCTTGAACACCCGCGTGGAATGCCCGGGTTGCGAAAGGTTCGGCATGTTGAACACGAGGATGCCGCCCGTGTTGCCGGTCGCGGTGTTCTCGTAGACGTCGGCGCCGATCGTGTTCTCGATCTCGATGCCGGCCACGTTCGATTCGGCGCGGTTGCGGCGCACGATGACGTTCTTCGATTGCCCGACGTAGATGCCGGCATCGGACGCGCCGACCGAGGCCGAATCCTCGATGAGCACGTTCGCGCATTTCACGGGGTAGATGCCGTAGGCGCCGTTCGTCGTTTTCGGGCCGCCGGTCCAGGCGACGCGCACGTCGCGGATCGTGACGTTCTCGCCGTCGTTGATCTTGAGGCCGTCGCCCTTGGTATCTTCGATCGCGAAGTGCTCGGCCGTGAAATCGTTCGCGTAGACGAGCATGCCTTCGGGGCCGGAAACCTCGTCCTTGAACGAAAGTATACTTTTGTCCGAGCCCGCGCCGCGCAGCGTCACGCCGTTCGCGCGCAGCGTCAGCACGCGGTCGAGCCGGTGCATGCCCGCGGGGATCTCGATGACGCTGCCGGGCTTGGCATCGAGCAGCTGTTCCTGCAACTGCTTCTGGAACGCCGCATCGGCCGCACTCAATCCCTGCGGCGCGTTGTCCTGACTGCACGCCGCGAGCGCGAGGCTCGCGGCCGGAATCGTCCACTGGCGCATCGTCGTCTCCGCCCGCGCCCGCAGGCGCAATCGCGCCATTTCAGCGGGCGAACACCGGCCGCGATAGGGGATTTGCGGCGCAGAAGGGGGGCAAAGCGGCCAATCGAACTTCAGCGCCCGGCGCGCACCGCGCTCGGCGGCGAGCCTGTCCAACGCTTGAACGCGCGGCGGAATTCGCGGGCGTCGCTGAAACCGACTTCGCTGCCGATGTCGCCGACGCTGAGCGCACCGGCGTGCAGGAGCTCGAGCGCGCGCTCGGTTCGGATGCGGTCGTGGATGTCGCGAAAGATGCGTCCGCAGGTGGCCAGGTGGCGACGCAGCGTGCGCTCGCTCAAGTTCAAGCTGCGCGCGACTTCGACGAGGCGCGGATGGTCCTGCAGGCGCTGGCGCAGCACGCGTTCGACGGCGGCGACGATGTCGCTCTGGCGCTTCAAGTTCGCGGCCTGCTCGCGGCAGATCGCGAGCGCCTGTTGTGCGCTGACGGGGTGGTGGGTAGGCAATTCGACATCGAGCCAGCGCCGCTCGACGACGGCCCGGTTGTGGCGCGCGCCGAAGCGGATGTCGCAGCGAAAGAGTTGTTTGTAGTCGGCCGCGTGCGCAGGTTCGGGATAGGTAAGCTCGAGGCGCGCCGGCGCGAAGGCGGGCCCGAGCAGACTGCGGCAGACGACGAGCGAGCTCGCGAAAAGTTCTTCGCAGAGGAAAACGAGGATCGGATCGTCGGCGAAGCGCGGCCGCGCGAGCAGCGCGACTTCCTCGGGCCCGAGCACTTCGAGCTCCATGTCCATGAGCGCGCCGCTCACCGCGTGATGCTCGATGCCGATCGCCATGGCGTCGCCGAAGGTGCGCGCGGTCATCATCGCAAGCCCGAGGATGCCGAACGTGCCGAGCGATTGCCGGCCGCCGACTTCGAGTCCGGCGCTGCGGCGCGGAATGGCCTTCAGCGCACGCCGGATCACCGTGCTCGCCTGGCGATACGATACGCACGTGTCGCCGTCGTCGATCGCCGCTCGCGTGAGCCCGAGTCCCGCGAGCCAGGGCGCGACCGGCACGCCGAGATCGTCGGCGTAGCTCGCGAGCTCGGCCAGCATCGTCGTCGGGATCACGGCGGCCGTGTAGCGTGGATCCTCGGCCGGTGTGGGGTTCTGGGTTCGGCGCATGCGCGTCGTTCGCGGGACGGCAAAGCCGTTTTCTAGCACGAACCCGAGCGCGCGGTCAGCATCGTTGAATGCTGCGGAGCGGCATGCCAAAATCGAGACCATCCACTACAAGGTGGCTCGCGGGTAACCGCCGGCCGAGTGTGCGACATGTCGACGCGAACTTCACCTGCCTGAATTCGACGCTGGGCTTCCCCGCAAACAAGGGCGCTCAGCGCCTTTTATTTTGCCCCGAGATTCCGGAAGCCTGTCATGATCACGATCACGCTCCCCGACAAGAGCACACGCCAGTACGAGAACCCCGTCAGCATCCATGAGGTCGCCGCGTCGATCGGCGCCGGCCTCGCCAAGGCCGCGCTCGCCGGCAAGGTCGACGGCAAGCTCGTCGATACGAGCTACAAACTCGAGCGCGACGCCGCCGTCGAGATCGTCACCGAGAAAAGTCCCGAGGCGCTCGACATCCTGCGCCACTCGACGGCGCACCTGCTGGCGCAGGCGACGCAGCGCCTGTTCCCCGACACGCAAGTGACGATCGGCCCCGTCGTCGAGAACGGCTTCTATTACGATTTCGCGCGCAAGACGCCGTTCACGCCCGAAGACTTGGAGAAGATCGAAGCCGAGATGAAGAAGATCGTCGCCGAGGCGCTGCCCGTCGAACGGCGCGTCATGCCTAAGGATGACGCCATCCGCTTCTTCAAGGACAAGGGCGAGGTATACAAAGCCGAGATCATCGACGAGATCATCCCGGCCGGCGAAGAGATTTCGCTGTACGGCCAGGGCGAGTGGGTCGATCTCTGCCGCGGTCCGCACGTGCCGAACACGAACAAGCTGCGCGCGTTCAAGCTCATGAAGGTGGCCGGCGCCTACTGGCGCGGCGATGCGAACAACGAGATGCTGCAGCGCGTCTACGGCACCGCGTGGCTCAACGACAAGGATCTCAAGGCGTATCTCACGCAGCTCGAGGAGGCCGAGAAGCGCGATCATCGCAAGCTCGCCAAGCAACTCGATCTGTTCCATCTGCAGGAGGAAGCGCCTGGCCTCGTGTTCTGGCATCCGAAGGGCTGGTCGATCTGGCAGGTCGTCGAGCAATACATGCGCCGCGTCTACCGCGAGAGCGGCTATCGCGAGGTCCGTTGTCCCCAGGTGCTCGACGTGTCGCTGTGGCAGAAGTCGGGCCATTGGGACAACTATCACGAGAACATGTTCTTCACCGAGTCGGAGAAGCGCACCTATGCGCTCAAGCCGATGAACTGCCCGGGCCATATCCAGATCTTCAATCACGGCCTGCACAGCTACCGCGACCTGCCGATCCGCTACGGCGAATTCGGCGCCTGCCATCGCAACGAGCCTTCCGGCGCGCTGCACGGCATCCTGCGCGTGCGCGGCTTCACGCAGGACGACGGCCACGTGTTCTGCATGGAGAGCCAGATCGAATCCGAGGTCACGGCCTTCCACCGCCAGGCGCTCAAGGTCTACGCCGACTTCGGCTTCAGCGACATCCAGATCAAGATCGCGCTGCGGCCGGAGAAGCGGCTCGGGTCCGACGAGATCTGGGACAAGGCCGAGAACGCCTTGCGTGCGGCGCTCAAGACGTGCGGCGTCGAGTGGCAGGAGCTGCCCGGCGAAGGCGCGTTCTACGGACCCAAGATCGAGTACCACCTGCGCGATGCGATCGGCCGCACCTGGCAGCTCGGCACGATGCAGGTCGACTTCATGATGCCGGGCCGCTTGGGCGCCGAGTACGTCGGCGAGGATTCCGCGCGCCACGTTCCGGTCATGCTGCACCGTGCGATCGTGGGCTCGATGGAACGCTTCATCGGCATCCTGATCGAGCATCATGCCGGCAATTTCCCGGCGTGGCTCGCGCCGGTGCAGGCCGTCGTCATGAGCATCACCGACGCGCAGGGGCCGTATGCGGCCGACGTCGCACGCGATCTCGTCGCACGCGGGTGGCGCGTCGAAGCCGACGTCCGCAACGAGAAGATCGGCTACAAGATCCGCGAGCACACGCTCGCGAAGGTGCCGTACCTGCTCGTCGTCGGCGATCGCGAGCGCGAGGGCGGGCTCGTCGCCGTGCGCGCGCGCTCGGGCGAGGACTTGGGCAGCGTGACGCCGGCGGCCTTCGCCGAACGCCTGGCGAGCGAGGGTCGCGCCGCACCGGCCTGAGGCATCGCGCGCAAACCCTTGTATCCGTAAGGGAAACCTGCGCCCGCGCCGATTGCGCGCGGGCGGGGTTCGCGGTAAAATTCGCCGCATCCACGCTGCAATCAGTCCCCGCGCCTTCGGGGTGGTCGGCGACCGCGAGAAGGCGACGGGCTGTTTGCCGTGCGTGAGCGACTGGCGAAAACCGCTTTTTCGCGGGCCGGTCGCATCGGTGCAGCGCCGCCTGAACGTTGCGTCCGATATCCAACCAGGTTTTGACGGAGATTGAGCTATCGCCACCGAGAAGACTAACCGCAAGAACGCGGAGATCCGTGTTCCGCAGGTACGCGTGATCGGCGCTGACGGGGAGCAAGTGGGTGTCCTCTCGCGCGACGCGGCCTTGAGCATGGCCGAGGAAGCGGGGCTCGACCTCGTCGAGATCCAGCCCACGGCGGACCCGCCGGTCTGCCGCATCATGGACTTCGGCAAGTTCAAGTTCGAGCAGCAGAAGAAGGCGCACGCGGCCAAGCGCAAGACGAAACAGGTCGAGATCAAGGAACTCAAGTTCCGTCCGACCACCGAGGATGGCGATTACAACGTGAAGATGCGCAATCTCAAGCGCTTCCTCGAAGAGGGCGACAAGGTCAAGGTCGTCGTCCGCTTCAAGGGCCGCGAGATGGCGCATGTGGAACTCGGCGAGGCCATGGTCAAGCGCATCCAGAAGGATGTCATCGAGGAAGCCGTGATCGAGAGCTTCCCGCGCTTCGAGGGCCGCCAGATGGTCATGATGATCGCGCCGAAGAAGAAATAGTCTATGCCGAGCATGGCCATCCGTGGCCAAGTTCGGCGCAGGCGGCAGAAAGCGTGGTTTTTGCCGCTTGCCGTTTTCGCGAGGAAGAGCCTTGCGAAACGTTGGCCCCTCCATCGGGCCGAACCACGCGGGAACCCGCCAGTTTTCGCTGGCCTACACAAGCTGAGTTCAAGCAGGACGGAAAGAGCAGAGCGATCTGCCGCTTGAGCGAGTACAAAACACAACCGAAGGAGTTGGGTCATGCCCAAGATCAAGACCAACCGGGCCGCCGCCAAGCGGTTCCGGAAAACGGCGTCCGGCAAATTCAAAGCCGGTCACGCGTTCAAGAGCCACATCCTGACCAAGAAGAGCACCAAGCGTAAGCGCGGCCTTCGCGGCACCAACATCGTGCGGAAAGAAGACTCCGGTCGCATCGCCCGCATGCTGCCCTACATCTAAGGAGACGCAGCCATGGCAAGAGTGAAGCGTGGCGTCGTCGCCCGTCGCCGTCACAAGAAAATCCTTTCGCGCGCCCGCGGCTACTACAACGCGCGCCGCAAGGTGTTCCGCG
>DASRGX010000086.1:0-18310 GCA_035650835.1 Rudaea sp.
TAAATTCGGCGCGTCCAATCAATCGATGGGGATCGCCACGTGACATTCCTGGTCTGCCTGCTCGCGCTCGTTTTCCTGATGTTCGTGGCCTATCGCGGCTACAGCGTGATCCTGTTCGCGCCGGTCGCCGCGATGCTCGCGGTGCTGCTCACCGATCCATCCGCCGTGCCGCCGATGTTCACCGGCGTGTTCATGGACAAGATGGTCGGCTTCGTGAAGAACTATTTTCCGGTGTTCCTGCTCGGCGCCGTGTTCGGCAAGCTCATCGAGCTCGCGGGGTTTTCGCAGTCGATCGTCGCCGCGGTGATCGGCCTCGTCGGGCGCGAGCGCGCGATGCTGTCGATCGTGCTCGTCTGCGCGCTGCTCACCTACGGCGGCGTGTCGCTGTTCATCGCCGTGTTCGCCGTGTACCCGTTCGCGGCCGAGATGTTCCGCCAAGGCGACATCCCGAAACGCTTGATCCCGGGCGCGATCGCGCTCGGTGCGTTTACGTTCACGATGGATTCCCTGCCCGGCACGCCACAGATCCAGAACATCATCCCGACGGCGTTCTTCAAGACCGACGCCTACGCGGCACCGTGGCTCGGCGTGATCGGCAGCGTGTTCATTCTTATACTCGGCATCGCCTATCTCGAATGGCGCCGGCGCAAGGCGCAGGCCGCCGGAGAAGGCTACGGCAGCGGACACCAGAACGAGCCCGAGCCTGCGCCCGAGGGCCGGCTCGCCAATCCGTGGATCGCGATCCTGCCGCTCGTGCTCGTCGCGGTGGCGAACAAGCTGTTCACGTTTTGGGTGAATTCCGCGTACGGCAAGACCTACGACGTCGCCATGCCCGGCCTCGACAAACCGATCGCCGTGACGATTTCGAGCGTCGCGGCGATTTGGGCCGTCGAAGGCGCGCTCCTGATCGGCATCCTCGCCGTGTTCGTCTCCGCGTTCGCGCGCGTCCGTGCGCGTTTCGTCGACGGCAGCAAGCCGGCGATCGCGGGTGCGCTGCTCGCGTCGATGAACACGGCGTCCGAATACGGCTTCGGCGCCGTCGTCGCGGCGCTGCCCGGATTCGTCGTGATCCGCGACGCGCTCAAAGCAATCCCGAACCCGCTCGTCAACGAGGCGGTGACGGTCACGTCGCTCGCCGGCATCACGGGCTCGGCCTCGGGCGGGCTATCGATCGCGCTCGCGGCGATGGCCGAGCAGTTCCTCGCCGCGGCGAATGCCGCCGGCATCCCGCCCGAAGTCTTGCATCGCGTCGCCTCAATGGCCTCCGGCGGCATGGATACGCTGCCGCACAACGGCGCCGTCATCACCTTGCTCGCCGTGTGCGGGCTCACGCACCGGCAGTCCTACAAGGATGTTTTCGCCGTGACCTGCATCAAGACCGTTGCCGTGTTTTTCGTGATCGCCTGCTACTACGTGACCGGCATCGTGTGAATCAGCGCACTTTCGCTTCGCGGGCGAGCAGCGCCTGCTTGCGCTCGACGCCCCAGCGATAACCCGACAACGCGCCGTCGCGGCGGATCACGCGGTGGCATGGGATCGCCACGGCGAGCGCATTCGCTGCGCAGGCCCCGGCGACTGCACGCACGGCGCCCGGGGCGCCGATACGCTCGGCGATTTCGGCATAGCTCGCGGTGCGGCCGGCGGGAATCTTGCGCAACGCCTGCCACACGCGTTGCTGGAATGCGGTGCCGCGGATGTCGAGCGGCAGATCGAGCGCCCCGCGCGGTGCTTCGACGAAGCCGATCACCTGCGCGACGACGCGTTCGAAATCCGCGTCGCCGCCGACCAGCTCGGCGTTCGGGAAACGGTCCTCGAGTTCGCGCGTCAGCGCCTCGGGATCGTCGCCGAGCAGGATCGCGCAGATGCCGCGCTCGCTCTGCGCCACGAGCACGGCGCCGAGCGAACATTCGCCGACCGCGAAACGCATGCGCGTCTCGGCGCCGCCGGCGCGGTAGCTCTTCGGGCGCATGCCGAGTATCGCCGCGGAATGCTCGTAGAAGCGGGCACTGGAACCATAACCGGCGTCGTAGATCGCGTCGGTCACGCGTGCAGCGTGCGCGAGGCGATCGCGTACGCGCCCGTGGCGGTGCGCCGCCGCGTACTGCTTCGGCGTGAGACCCGTGATCGCTTTGAACACCCGATGGAAATGGAACGGGCTCAGCCCCGCCTGACCGGCGAGCTCCGCGAGCGACGGCGCCGTATCCGCCGATTCGATCGCGCGGCATGCCGCCGTGACGAGTGCAGCGTGCTGATCGGCGAGCGCCGCCTGCTCCGGTTTGCAGCGTCGGCACGGCCGGAATCCTGCGCGCTCGGCGTCGGCGCGTGTCGCATGGAAGCGCACGTTCTCGGGGCGCGGGCGCCGCGAAGCGCACGACGGCCGGCAGTACACGCCCGTGGTCGCGACCGAGTACCAGAAGTTGCCGTCGGCTGCGGCATCGCGCGCGAGCACCGCCGCCCAGCGCGGATCGCGTTCGGTCGAAGCCGAGGAGGATTTACGTAGCGCGTTCATGTTTCGTCTCCCGAGAATGGTTGCGTCGGGGGACAAAGTAAAGGGCTGCCCGCCCGCGCGCTATCCGGGTCTTGCGGTCGAATTCGAGCGTCGCCCGCGCCGGACTTCAGCTCACAGCGGCGTGAGATTCGCATACGCGACGACGAGCCACTTCGCACCCGCGTTCTCGAAATTGACCTGCACGCGGGCGTGCGCGCCGGCGCCTTCGGCATCGACCACGACGCCTTCGCCGAAGCTCGCGTGGCGCACGCGCTGGCCGAGCTTCACGGGCGAGGCATCGCCGCCGTCGTCGACGAAGCGCCCGGCGTACAGCGGCCGCGAGACCTGCACGCGCGGCCGCACTTCGTGGAGCAGCTCGCGCGGCAGCTCGTTGAGGAAGCGCGACGGGCGGTTGTAGGTTTCCGCGCCGTGCAGTCGCCGCGATTCGGCGTAGGAGAGCACCAGCGTGTCGCGAGCGCGCGTGATGCCGACGTAGGCGAGGCGGCGCTCCTCTTCGAGACGACCGGGCTCGTCGAGCGACTTCTGGCTCGGGAACAAGCCGTCCTCGAGCCCGGCCAGGAACACGAGCGGAAACTCGAGCCCCTTGGCCGAGTGCAGCGTCATGAGCTGCACGCAATCCTCCCAGGCTTCGCCTTGCGTCTCGCCGGCTTCGAGCGCGGCATGCGCGAGGAAGGCGGTGAGCTCGGAGAATCCGGCCTCCACATCCTCCGCGGTGCGCTCGAACCGGCTCGCGACGTTGACGAGCTCGTCGAGGTTCTCCACGCGCGACTCGGCGCTGCCGCGCGAATCGGCTTCGTAATAATCGCGCAGTCCGCTGCGTTCGATCGCATGCTCGATCTGTTCGGCAAGTGCGAGCGATTCGGCGGGCAACAGCGACATATCGGCGCGATCGTCGACGCCCGCGCAATCGCGCGCGAGTTCCTCGATCAGCGCGAGAAAGCCCTTGAGTGCATTCTTGGCGCGGCCGGCAAGGCCGGCATTGACGAGTTCGGCAAGCGCGGCGTCCCAGAGCGAGGTGGCGTCGCGCCGCGCGCGCTGGCGCAGCGCGTCGAGCGTGCGCTCGCCGATGCCGCGCGCCGGGGTGTTGACCGCGCGCTCGAACGCCGCGTCGTCGTGACGGTTGGCGACGAGGCGCAGGTAAGCGAGCGCATCCTTGATTTCGGCGCGATCGAAGAAACGCAGGCCGCCGTAGACGCGATACCGGATGTCGTGCTGGATGAGCTGCTCTTCGAAATTCCGCGACTGCGCGTTGGAGCGGTACAGGATCGCGCATTCGCTGGCCTTGCCGTCGCGATGGAGGTGTTCGCGGATGCGCTCGATCACGAACCGCGCTTCGTCCTGCTCGTTGTAAGCGGCGTAGAGCGCGATCGGTTCGCCAGGGGCGCCCGCCGTCCAGAGTTCTTTTCCGAGACGCTGTGGATTGTTGGCGATGATCGCGTTGGCGGCCTTGAGGATCGTGCCGGTCGAGCGATAGTTCTGTTCGAGCCGGATCGTCTTCGCGCCCGGGAAATCGCGCAGGAAATGCTGCACGTTCTCGACGCGTGCACCGCGCCAGCCGTAGATGGCCTGATCGTCGTCGCCGACGACGAACACCTGGCCCGTCGTGCCGGCGAGCACGCGCACCCATGCGTATTGGATCGTGTTGGTGTCCTGGAATTCGTCGACGAGCAAATGCCGGTAGCGCTCGCGATAGTGCGCGAGCAGCACGTCGTTCGTGAGCCAGAGCTCGTGCGAGCGCAACAGCAGTTCGGCGAAGTCCACGAGCCCCGAACGCTGGCAGGCTTCCTCGTAGGTGCGGTAGATGTCCACGAGCGTGCGCGTCAGCGGGTTGTTTTCGTTCTGGAACGTTTGCGGCCGCTTGCCCTCGTCTTTCGCCGTGTTGATGAACCAGGCGGCTTGGCGCGGCGGGAATCGCGATTCGTCCAGGCCGAGCCCGGCGATCACGCGCTTGAGCAGGCGCTGCTGGTCGTCTGCGTCGAGGATCTGAAACGTCTCGGGCAGCCGCGCCTCGCGCCAATGCTGTCGCAGCAGGCGGTGCGCGATGCCGTGGAACGTGCCGACCGTGAGGCCGCGCGTGCCTTGGCGGATCATGAGTTCGCAGCGCGAGCGCATCTCGCCCGCGGCTTTGTTCGTGAACGTGACGGCGAGGATCGACCAGGGCGACGCGTGCTCGACCTCGAGCAGCCACGCGATGCGGTGCGTGAGTACGCGGGTCTTGCCCGAGCCCGCTCCGGCGAGCACGAGATAGTGCCCCGGCGGTGCGGTCACGGCCTCGCGCTGGGCAGAGTTGAGGCCGTCGAGCAGGTGGGAAACATCCATCGACGAATTGTAACGGCGCCGCCATCGCCAGGCCCATGTCTTGTGCAACTTTCACCGCACTCGCAGGTTCTGCTATACGCGACGAGCCACAAGGACGATTCCGATGCTCCGATCCCGATTGTTGCTGACCTCGCTCCTCGTCACCGGCGCGGCGACGGCGGCGGATGAGCCGCGCTATGCCGTGACGTTAGACGGCCAAACCCTGCTCGCGAAAGTGGAGCTCTGCCTCGCCGAAGCGCACGCGCACGTACGTTTCGCCGCCGATTCCGAATGGGCCATGCGTTTCGTCGGCGGCGTCGCGCGCTCGAGCGGCGGCGCCGTCGAGGACGACGACGACGGCGCCTGGGCGGCGGCGGACTGGAAGCCCGGCGAATGCCTGTCGTACCACGTCGACGTGGGCGCCGTCGCGGCGGCGCACAACCAGGATGTCGGTTGGCGCGTCGGCGACGATCTCGTCGTCGCGCCGCAACTGCTGTTGCTCCGCGCGGATGCCGGCGAGGGCGCCGATGCCGAGCTCAGCCTGGACCTGCCGGCCGATTGGTCCATCTCCGCGCCGTGGCGCGAGCATGCGGACGCAGCGCGGACTCGCAAGCACGCGAAGAGCGAGGCGGATGCGCGCAAAAATATACATTTTACCATCCCGTACACGCCGTCGGACTGGTCCGCCGCGGTCGCGTTCGGCCACTTCAGCGAAGAACGCATACCGTTGCCGGGCGGCGTTCTGCGTCTGACGATCCTCGACGGCGCCGATGCGGAGGAGCGCGCGAAGCTGCACGATTGGCTCGCCCACGTGTCGCGCGCGATCCTCTCGGCGTACGGCCGTCTGCCGCTGCCGGACGTGCAGGTGCTCATGATTCCGCTGTCGGGGCACGGAAAGGCGGTCATGTTCGGGCAGTCAATTCGCGGGCAAGGTAATGCGCTCGAGCTGCTCGTCGATCCCACGCAGCCCGTCGCGGATTTCGACAAGGATTGGATCGCGGTACACGAGCTCAGCCATCTCATGCATCCGTATCTCGGCGATCGCGGCAGCTGGCTCGCCGAAGGCCTCGCGACGTACTACCAGAACGTTCTGCGCGGCCGCGCAGGATTGCTGACGCCCGCGCAAGCCTGGGACCGTCTGCGCGAGGGCTTCACCGACAACGCCGGTAAGCATTACGCGACCAGCCTTTCGGATGCCGCGGCGACGATGCACCGCACGCACGACTACCGCCGCGTGTACTGGTCCGGTGCGGCCTACTGGCTCACGGTCGACCGCGACCTGCGCCGCGACAGCGACGGCAAGCTCGAGCTCGGTCTTGCCCTGTCGCGCTTCCGCGACTGCTGCCTGCCGGCGCACCGCGAATGGCCGCCGCAGGAATTCGTGGCGAAGCTCGACGAGCTCGCCGGTGTCGAGACGTTTTCGCGTCGCTACCGCGAATTCGCCGCGCTGCGCGAGTTTCCCGAGTGGGAAAAAGTATACGAGGACCTCGGCGTGCGCACGGGCGAGCACATCGAATTCGATCCCGACGCGCCCGACGCGGCCGTGCGCGACCGCATCATGACCGCCTGGTCGCCTTGAAACGGCGCGCTGCCGAGCGGTCTCGGCGGCGCCGCATCACCGCCGCGTGGTGCCTGCCGCGATGAGACCGATGCCCACGAGCGCCGCTACCCCGCCGATCCACTGCGGAACGGTGCGTTCCTGGCTCACGGACGCGGACAGGTTGCCGATCTTCACGACTTCCTTGTCGTGCGGATACTGCACCACTCCGAAAAACGCGGCGCCGCCGCCGAACAGGAGGACCAGACCGATGACGACGAGTGCTGTGCGCATGTTTTTCTCCTTGCGTCGGGTGGATCGAAACTTCCTTGCTCACGGTTGTTCGATGAGACGCGCTCCCGGCAGTTTGAGCACGTAATCCGCGCCCATCAATTGCGAGGGCGTGTAATAGCCGCCTGGCGGGTTCGTGCGCGCGAGCAGGTGCTCGGCGATGCCGAGCGAAGCGGTCACGGTCAGGTCGTAGCCGTTCGGCGCGGCCAGAGCGAGCTTCGCCTCCTTGCCGGCCGCGTTCCGTACTTCGCCCCAGACGTAGCAGCCGCTGTCGCGCCGGCGTTCTTCAGAGGGGCCCGGATTGGTCCGCTCGATGCGCCGCTTCATGAAATTTTCGACGAACGGCAGCTGCACGAGCGGCCGCGCGTAACGCATCCAGCGCATGCGCTGGATCGTTTTCGGCGGCACGACCATGTAGGTTTCGATGTTCGGGATGCCCGTCGACACGAAGGCCGTGTAGACGTCGCCCCACGGGATCGTCATCGCGGTGCGCGATTTGCCGTCCTCGCGCACGAATGCGCGCGTTTTCCATGCGAGCGGCACGCCCCTGAGCTCGCCGCCGATCCGCGCACGGCCGCCGTTGCGCAGGCCTTCGACGCTGGTCTTGGCCGTGCCGGGACTCGGGCCGCCGCCGGCTTCGAAGGCGAGCACGAGCGATTGCGCATCGGGCAAACGCTGTTTGAGCATCGCCGCCGTGCAGTCGGTCGGGACGACATCGAAGCCCGAGCCCGGCAGGACCACGACGCCCTGGTGCTTGGCGCGGGCGTGGGCGCGGTGGCAGAGCTCGAACACGTCGATTTCGCCCGTGATGTCGAGATAATGCACGTTGACGGCGAGGCACGCGTCGAGCATTGGCGCCGCCGTGCGCGAGAACGGGCCCGCGCAGTGCAGCACCACGCTTACGCCGTCGAGGTTGCGCGCGACCTCGATCGGATCGGCGAGATCGAACACGCGGCGCGACAAGCCGAGTTCGCCCGCGAGCGCATCGACTGCGTCGCGATTGCGCCCCGCGAGCATGGGTTTCAGGCCGCGCTTGGCCGCTTCGTGCGCGATGAGCCGGCCCGTGTAGCCGTTCGCGCCGTAGATCATGAGCTTCGTCATCGTGCGGCGCCTCGCTGGCCCATCGCCTTGAGCAGACTGCGGAAGAAGAACTCCGGCAGGAAACGCTTGATCCGCCAGCGCATCGGTTCGGATTTCGTCGGCAGGATCAGGAACTCGCCGCGCAGCATGCTGCGGTAGATGTGCGCGGCTACGTCGTCGGCGCTCTCGCTCGCGCTGGCCATGAGCTTCTTGGCGACGTTCTTGTCGTTCTCGGGCGCGCGCGAGGTCTCCATGAGGTTGGTCTGGAAAAACGCAGGGCAGACGACCGACACCTTGACCGCGCTGTCGATCAGCGCAAGCTCGCCGCGCAGGCACTCGGACAGCGAAATCACGCCGGCCTTGCTCGCCGAGTACGCGCTCATGCGCGGTGCGTTGGCGATGCCCGCGAACGAGGCGATGTTGACGATGTGGCCGCTGCCTTGCTCGACGAGCACCGGCACGAAGGCGCGGCAGCCGCGCACCACGCCCATGAGGTTGATGTTGAGCGTCCAGCGCCAATCGTCGAGCGAGGTCTGCACAAGGCTGCCCGCCGAGGCCACGCCGGCATTGTTGACGACGACGTCGACGCCGTCCCACGCCGCGAGGATCTCGTCGCGCATCTCTTCGACGGACGCGTCGGAACCGACGTCGACCTTGAGCGACATCGCACCGACGCCGAATTCGGTGATGAGGCGCACCGTGTCCCGGGCGCGCTCCTCGTGCAGGTCCGCGCAAGCGACGCGCCAGCCGTTTTCCGCGAAACAGAACGCGAGCGCGCGGCCCAAGCCGCTGCCGGCGCCGGTGATGAGCACACGCTTCTGGTCCACGCCGCCGGCCTCCGCTCGTGTTTGCTATGCTCGATTGTATGTCAGGCGGCGGCGGAGCTGTGATGAAGGCGGACACGCTATTCGATCTGAGCGGCAGGATCGCGCTGATCAGCGGGGCTAGCCGCGGCATCGGAGCGGCGACGGCGGCGCTTCTCGCTCAGCATGGCGCGCACGTGCTCGTGACGAGCCGCAAGCGAGAGGCTTGCGAGGATGTCGCCGCCGAGATCCGCGATGCGGGCGGCAAAGCCGACGCGTTTGCGGCGCATATCGGCGACATCGCGTCGATCGATGCGATGTTCCGCGAACTCGAAAGCAAGGGGCTCGTGCCCGACATCCTCGTCAACAACGCGGCGGCGAACCCGTATTTCGGCCCGATGCTCGAGATGGACATGAGCGCGTTCGAGAAGACGGTCGAAGTCAATATCCGCGGCTATTTCTACGTGTCGCTCTGCGCTGCGCGGCGCATGCGCGAACGCGGCGGCGGCGCGATCGTCAACGTCGCCTCGGTGAACGGCCGGCGCGCCGCCCCGGGGCAGGGCGTGTACTCGATGACGAAGGCGGCGATCCTCTCGATGACCGAAGGCTTCGCGAAGGAGCTCGCCCCGCACAAGATCCGCGTCAATGCCGTGCTGCCCGGCCTCACCGATACGAAGTTCGCCGGCGCCTTGACGCAGAATCCGGATCTCCTCAAGTCGCTGCTGCGCGCGATACCGCTCGGCCGCATCGCGCAGCCCGAGGAAATCGCGCCGCTGATCCTGTTCCTGTGCTCGCCGGCCGCGAGCTATGTCACAGGCGCGAGCTTCGCGGTCGACGGCGGCTACTTGGCTTAGTCGAAGCGCAGGATCATGCGGAAGAGACGCCGTGCGCAGGAAGCGCAAATAAAATGCCCCGGAAGCTTAGGGGGAAGCTCCCGGGGCTGGGGTCCGAAGAACGACCTGGGGAGGGATCGCCCTTCGCAGGTTCACTCAGGGAGGTGAGTAAACCAGGCGCCGTTGCGTGCGCCTGCGACATTAGATGCGGTTGGCCCCCACGAGTTCAATCCCCGAGGCGAATTCGCTCGCGTGGATTCAGACAAGGTTCATCGGCTGGTATTTCAAAGACTTGCGCCCGAAACGCTGCATTACGCACAATTTTCGCGACGAGCGCTAGCGACCACGTCCGGTCAATGCGCCTCATCCCAGTTGGCGCCGACGCCGACATCGACCAGGAGGGGTACCGCGAGTTCCGCTGCGTGCATCATGCGGTCGCGCACGCCGCTCGTCACCTCGTCGAGGCGATCTTCGCGCACTTCGAACACGAGTTCGTCGTGCACTTGCATGATCATGCGTGCCGCATCGCCGAGCGTGGCGAGCCAGCCGTCGACGGCGATCATCGCGCGCTTGATGATGTCGGCGGCGGTGCCCTGCATCGGGGCATTGATCGCAGCGCGTTCGGCGCCCGCGCGCAAGCCCTGGTTCTTGGAGCGGATCTCGTTCAAATACAGGCGGCGGCCGAATAGCGTTTCGACATAGCCGTCGCGGCGCGCACGCTCGCGCGTCGCTTCCATGAACGCTTGCACGCCTGGATAGCGCTCGAAATAACGCTGCATATAGCCCTGCGCCTCGTTGCGGCCGATGCCGAGCTGGCGCGCGAGTCCGAACGCGCTCATGCCGTACATGAGGCCGAAATTGATCGCCTTCGCCGCGCGACGCTGGTTCGCGTCGACCTGATCGGGCGGCACGTCGAACACTTCGGCCGCCGTGGCGCGGTGCACGTCCTGGTTGCCGTGGAATGCGGCGAGCAAACCGGCATCGCCCGACAGGTGCGCCATGATGCGCAGCTCGATCTGCGAATAATCCGCGGCGAGGATCTTGTAACCCGGCGGCGGCACGAACGCCTGGCGTATGCGCCGGCCTTCCTCGGTGCGGATCGGGATGTTCTGCAGGTTGGGTTCGTTCGACGATAGACGCCCGGTGGCGGCGACGGCCTGGTGATAGCTCGTGTGCACGCGTCCGGTGCGCGGGTTGACGTGTTCGGCGAGCTTGTCGGTGTACGTCGAACGCAGCTTGGCGAGCATGCGGTAATCGAGCACGAGCCGCGGCAGTTCGTGCAAGCCGGCCAAGGCTTCGAGCGCATCTTCGTTCGTCGACGGCTGGCCGGTCGGCGTTTTCAACGACACCGGAAGCTTGAGCTCCTCGTAGAGCAATTGTTGCAGCTGCTTCGGCGAATCGAGGCTGAAATGCCGGCCGGCGAGCGTGAACGCCCGCTGCTGCAAATCGAGCAGGCGGCGGCCGAGCTCGGCGCTCTGCGCCTTGAGCTTGTCGAGATCGATGAGCACGCCGGTCTGCTCCATGCGCGCGAGCACGGGCACGAGCGGCATTTCGATCTCGTCGAACACGGACTGGAGCGCCGGTTCGGCGGCGAGCTTCGGCCACAGCGCGCGGTGCAGACGCAGCGTGACGTCGGCGTCTTCGGCGGCGTATTGCGCGGCGCGCGCGATGTCCACTTCCGCGAAGGAAATCTGCTTGGCGCCCTTGCCGGTGACCTCTTCGTACGGAATCGTGTCGTAGCCCAGGTACTTCTTCGCGAGGCTGTCCATGTCGTGGCGATTGCCGCTCGCGTTGAGCACGTAGGATTCGAGCATCGTGTCGTAGCGCACCCCGCACATGGCGATGCCGTAGGTCGACAAGACGTTGATGTCGTATTTCGCGTGCTGGCCGAGCTTGGGTTTCCGTCCGTCTTCGAGCAGCGGGCGCAAGGCGTCGAGCACCTTCTTGCGGTCGAGCTGTGCAGGTGCGCCCGCGTAGGTATGCGCGACCGGCACATACGCGCCGCGGCCGGGTTCGACCGCGAACGAGACGCCGACGATCTCCGCGCGCATCGGATCGAGGCTCGTGGTCTCCGTGTCGAATGCGACGACGTCGGCGGCGCGCAGAGCGTCGAGCCACGCAGCGAGTTTCTCTTCGGTCAACACGAGGTCGTATTCGCCCTTGAGCACGAGCGACGCGTCGACGACCGGCGCCGCCACTGCGGCTTCGGCGACGGTGCCCGCAGCGGGGGCGGGCGTCTCCGCGGCGCCGGCCCCGGCGTCGAGGTCCTTGAGCGCCGCCTTGAATTCGTAGCGCGTGTAGAGCTCGCGCAGCTTCGCCGCATCGGCTTCGCGCAAGTGGAGATCCGCGGGCGCCACCTGCAGCTCGACGTCGGTCTTGATCGTCGCGAGCTGGCGCGACAAGGGCAGGTGGGGCAGCGCCGCGCGCAGGTTCTCGCCGATCTTGCCGCCGATCTTGTCCGAACTCGCGACGATCGCGGCGAGCGTACCGTACTCGTTGAGCCACTTGGCGGCGGTTTTCGGGCCGCATTTCTCGACGCCCGGGATGTTGTCGACGCTGTCGCCGACCAGCGCCAGGTAATCGACGATCTGGTCCGGCCGCACGCCGAATTTCGCGACGACCCCGGCCGGATCGAGCGTCGAGTTCGTCATCGTGTTGACGAGCGTCACGTGCGGGCCGACGAGCTGCGCGAGGTCTTTGTCGCCGGTCGAGACGATCACGTCGATGCCGTCGGCGGCGGCCTTGAGCGCGAGCGTACCGATCACGTCGTCGGCTTCGACGCCGTCGACGCGCAAAATCGGGAACCCGAGCGCGGCGACGAGCTCGAGCATCGGCTCGATCTGCGCGCGCAAATCGTCGGGCATCGGCGCGCGGTGCGCCTTGTACTCGGCGAACAGCGCATCGCGGAACGTCGGACCCGGCGCGTCGGCCACGAAGGCGACGTAGTCGGGCTTGGCCTTGAGTGTCGCGCGCAGCATGTTGAACACGCCGAACAGGGCTCCCGTCGGCTCGCCCATGCGGTTGGCGAGCGGCGGCAAGGCATGGAACGCGCGGTAGAGATAACCGGAGCCGTCGATGAGGGTCAGGGTGGGTCGGTTCATGGCGGTGGACACGGATCGGACCGCGAGCTTGGGCCAGTCGCCGCGCTTTTGCAACGCAGCGAAAATGTTGCGCCAGGTTCAGTGACTGGGGTCAAGAATGCGTCTGAAACGTTTGCTATGCTGGTGACCCACGGAGGAGGTGCGCGATGAAATCGATAGCGTGGATCGTTCTCGTGTTCGCGCTGGCCGGCAGCGCATCGGCGCAGAATCGCCGGACCGACGCCGTCCCGCCCGTACAGGCGCCGCCGACGATGGAAGATCCGGCCGGACCAGCACCCGCCGTGAAGCTGCCGACGCCGGAGGCCGAGGCGCAAACGGCGGTCTCCGACACCCCGCATGAGACCGAGAGCAAACCTGTCGAAACCGAGCCCCTGCCGCCCGAAGTGCAAGCTGCCGCCGAGGCCGCCGAGCTGCCGGTGATCACGGTACGCCAGCGCGGCGCGGACACCGTCGAGGAATATCGCAAGCACGGCAAGCTCTACTTCGTGCGCGTGATAACGACGAGCGGCCCGCCGCGTTTCTACGTCGACTCGCCGCAAGCCGTCCCGCCCAACATCATGCAGCAACTCTCGGGCCCGTCCGGCGTCGTGCAGCCGGTCTATTTCAAGCTGGCCGATTGGAAATAGCTAAAAGTATACTTTCACGGGTCGCGTAGCGCACGCAGCAGGTCTTCGCGCGGCAGCTTGCCGGCGCCGTTGCGCGGCAGTGCCGCGATCAGGCGCAGCGGCCGCGGCAGGAAGACCGGGTCGATCGCCGCGCGCAGAGCGCTCGCGATGTCGGTTTCCCGCAGCCCCGGGGCCACGGCGAGCGCCGCCAGGCGCGCCACACCGTTCGCGTCGGGTTCCTGCTGGAATACGACGCCGTCCTCGACGCCGGGAATCGCCAGCAGGCGCCGCGTGAGTTCGCCGAGCGAAGCGCGCTTGCCGGCGATCTCGAGCAAATCGCTGTTCCGTCCACGCAGCAGGAAACGGCGTTCGGGCAAGAGTTCGACCACGTCTTGGAGCAGCGTCGGCGCGGCGAAATACGGCGCGCTCACGAGCGTGCCGTCGGGTTGCGGATGGAGTTCGACGCCGTCGTACAGTTGCCAGGCATCCTCGCGCGCCGTGCGCCGGTGTGCGATGACGCAGGTTTCGGTCGAGCCGAATACTTCCACGACGTCGGTGCGATAGCGCTCCTCGGCCGCGCGCGCGAGCGCGACGTCGAGCGGCGCCGTCGCCGAGACGATCGCGGCGACGGTCGGCAGTGCCGCGCCGTCCTGCATCAACGCGCGCAGATGGAACGGGGTCGTGACGAGCAGACGCGGCGCGGGCACTGCCGCGAGCGCCGCGGCGACGTCGGCGGGGAAAAACGGATGACCCGCGTGGATCGATGCGGCGCTCCGTAGCGGCAGCAACACGGACATTTCGAGTCCGTACATGTGCTGCGGCGGCACCGTGGCGACGATGTGCGCCGCACCGGCGCCGCAGAGCAGCGCCGCGTTGAACGCGCTGCTCGCGCAAACGGCGCCCCAGGTCTTCGGGTTCGCTTTGGGCGCGCCCGTCGAACCGGACGTGAATCCGATGGCCACGACATGGTTGGCGTCGATGTCGGGCAACCGCGACATCGGCGTCGCCGGCGTGCTCGCCGGATCGGCCATCACGAATACGCGCGCGGACGTCGACGCGACGGCGGCGTCGCTCAGCACGTAGCTGCGCGGATACGCCTGCAGCACATCGGCGACCGCTTGTGGCGCACGCGAGGGCGGCAGCAAATTGGTCTGCCCTGCGACGGCCGCGGCGCAAAACGCGACGAGGAAACGATAGCGGTCCTCGCAAAGATTGACCACATACGCCGCGGACGGCAGCGCGGCCGCGAGTTGGGCGACATCGGCGGCGAAAACCGCGGCCGGCACGGGCACGCCGCGCCGCCAGGCGAGCGGGCGCGTGGCGTCCGTGCCCGCTAACAGCGCGAGCGGACGGACCGGATTCGGCCCCGCTTCCGTTTCGATCCGTGCGGACACGCCCCACCCCTCAACTGCGTACGACTGCCCCGCTAATAGCGTCGCGTATCGGCGTCGGTCGCTCAAGCCCCCCGGTCGCGCCCTCGAGGATACCGTTGAGCTCGCTGCCGAACGCCGCACGCACCTCGCCGGCGCTGCGCGTGGGAGGCTCGCCGTGGCGGTTCGCGCTCGTCGACACGAGCGCACCGCCGAACGCGACGCAGAGCGCCGCCGCGAGCGGATGCGCGGTCACGCGCAACGCGATGCCCGCGTGTCCTCCGGCGAGCCAGGCCGGCGTCGCGGGCGAGCGCGGGAAGATCCACGTGTGCGGTCCAGGCCAGGTCGCGCGTGCGCGCGCGAGCGCTTCGGCGGGCGTGGCGTCGTCGATATACTTTTCCACTTGTGCAAAATCGGCGGCGATCAGCAGCACGCCTTGCGTGGGTGGCCGCCGCTTGAGCGAGAACAGGCGCGCAACCGCGGCTTCGTCGTGCGGATCGCAACCGAGGCCGTAGACGGCTTCGGTCGGGTAAGCGATCACACCCCCCCGGCGCAGTGCAGCGACCGCGTTGGCGAGCGCCGCGTCCATTCAGGCTTTGGTTTTGCGTTTGCTCGGCGCGGCCTTCTTAGCGGCAGCTTTCTTTGCAGGCGCCTTCTTGGCGGGCGACGCCGGCTCGGCGGCCGCCGCCGGCTTCGTCGGAGCCGCCTTCGCTCCGCGGCCGAAGCGGCCGCGTTTCGGCTTGGCCGGAGCGGCCGCGAGCAGCGCGGCGCATTCGGCTTCGGTCAGCGACGCCGGTTCGCGGTCCTTCGGGATGCGCGCGTTCTTCTCGCCGTCGGTGATGTAGGGACCGTAGCGGCCGTTCAGCACCTGGATCGCACCGTCGCGGAAACTCGCGATGACGCGGTTGCGCGCGATCTCGGCTTTCTCATGCAAGAGCTCGAGCGCGCGCGGCAGCTCGATCGTGTACGGGTCGTCCGTCGGCTTCAGCGAGGCGTATACGCTGCCGTGCTTGACGAAGGGGCCGAAGCGGCCGATGCCGGCGCTGACGGTCTCGCCGTCGGGGGCCGTGCCGAGCTCGCGCGGCAGCCGGAACAGCTGTAGCGCGTCTTCGAGCGAAATCGTGTGGATGCTCTGCCCTGGCCGCAAGCTCGCGAAACGCGGTTTCTCGGCGTCGTCCTTCGTGCCGATCTGCGCCATCGGTCCGTAGCGCCCGAGCCGCACACTGACCGGCCGCCCCGACGCAGGGTCGACGCCGAGTTCGCGCGCGCCGGTCGCCTCGGCGCGATCGACGGTTTCGCTTTTCTCCGCGACGAGCGACTTGAACGGCGTCCAGAACCGGCGCATGAGCGGCACCCATTCCTCTTCGCCGCGGCTTACGGCATCGAGCTCGTCTTCGAGCTTGGCCGTGAAGTCGTAATCCACGTACTGGGTGAAATGTCCCGAGAGGAATTTCGCCACGGCGCGACCGACGTCGGTCGGGCGGAAGCGGCGCGATTCGAGCAGCACGTACTCGCGGTTCAGCAGGGTCTGGATGATGCTCGCGTAGGTGGACGGCCGGCCGATGCCGTATTCCTCGAGCGCCTTGACCAGGCTCGCTTCCGAATAGCGCGGCGGCGGCTCGGTGAAGTGCTGTTCGGCGAGGATGTCGGCGACCGGCACCGCTTCGCCGACCTGCATCGCGGGCAGCTTGCGGTTCTCGTCGTCGTCTTCGGCGTTCTTCTGATCGCGGCCTTCCTCGTAGACGGCGAGAAAACCCGGATCGACCACGGTCGTGCCGCTGGCGCGGAACATCGAGTCGCCGCCCGCATCGAGATCGACCGACACGGTGTTGAGCGTCGCGTATTGCATCTGGCTCGCGACCGCACGCTTCCAAATGAGGTCGTAGAGCTTGCGCTGATCGTCGTTCAGATACGCCGCCACGCGCGCCGGCGTGTGCAGCGCCGACGTCGGGCGGATCGCCTCGTGCGCCTCCTGGGCATTCTTCGACTTGGCGCGGTAGAAGTTCGGATGCTCGGGCAGCGCCTTCGCCCCGAAATCGCGCGCGATGACCTTGCGGATCTCGACGATCGCTTCGCTAGCAAGGTTCACCGAGTCGGTACGCATGTAGGTGATGAGGCCGACCGTTCCTTCGTCGCCGAGCGCGACGCCTTCGTAGAGACCTTGCGCGATGCGCATCGTGCGGCTCGTCGAGAAACCGAGCTTGCGTGCGGCTTCCTGCTGCAGCGTGGACGTCGTGAACGGCGGCGACGGTCGCCGCTTGCGTTCCTTCGACTGCACTTCGGCGACCACGAGCCGCCCTTGCGCCGATTTCAGCAGCGCCGCGCGCGCCGCGTGCGCATCATCGGCATTGGAGAGATCGAACTGTTCGAATTTCTTGCCGCGCAAGCGCGTGAGGCGGGCGACGAAGCGTAGGTCGGGGTGCGCGCAATCCGCCTCGATCGTCCAGTACTCGCGCGCCTTAAACGCTTCGATCTCCTCTTCGCGCTCGACGATCATGCGCAGTGCCGGCGATTGCACGCGGCCGGCCGAAAGCCCGCGCTGCACCTTGCGCCAGAGCACCGGCGAGAGATTGAAGCCGACGAGGTAGTCGAGCGCGCGCCGCGCCTGCTGCGCGTTGACGAGATCGAGCGAGAGCTGCCGCGGATGCGCGACGGCTTCCTGGATCGCATGCGGCGTGATCTCGGAGAACACGACACGATGCAAGTGCTTGCCGTCGAGCAGGTGGCGCTCGCGCAGGATCTCCGCGATGTGCCACGAGATCGCTTCCCCCTCGCGATCCAAGTCGGTGGCGAGGTAGAGCGCTTCGGCTTTCGCGGCGGCCTTGGCGATCGCGTCGACGTGCTTTTCGTTCTTGTCGATGACCTCGTACGCCATGGCGAAATTGCGGTCCGGGTCGACCGCGCCTTCCTTGGGCTTGAGATCGCGCACGTGGCCGTACGACGCCAGGACTTGAAAATCCTTGCCCAGATACTTGTTGATCGTCTTGGCCTTCGCGGGCGACTCGACGATGAGCAGGTTTTTCGCCATGGAGGATTCCGTTCGAAGAGTTCCCGCGGGCCTGTCCGGAGGTGAAAATCCGGCGGCCGAAGAGGCCGCGCCCTTTTTTCAGTGTGCTCACAGACTCGGGCGTGCTGTCAAGCGCATGCCGCCGGTCAACGTCGCGCGTAGCGCCCGGCTTCGGCGATCACGCGTCCTTCGAGCTCGAGCACGAGCAGCATCGACGACAGCGCCGCGGCAACGAGGCCGCTGCGTTCGGCGAGCTCGTCGAGCGTGGACGGCGTAGCGCCGAGGACGCCCAGAAGCCGCTGGTAGTCGGGATCGGCCGCATGCGCCGAGGCGGCCATGGGCGGCGTCGAGCGCTCCGCGTGCAAGCGCTCGCGCAACCCGTCGGCCAGGGATGCGCCGAGGCTGCCGAGCTCGGCGAGCACGTCCTCCGGCGCCTCGACGAGCCGAGCGCCGTCGCGAATCAAGCGATGACAGCCGCGCGCGAGCGCGTGGTGGATCGAGCCCGGGATCGCGAACACTTCGCGGCCTTGTTCGGCGGCCAGACGCGCGGTGATCAGGGAACCCGAATTGAGGCCGGCTTCCACCACGAGCGTGCCGAGGCTCACGCCGGAAATGATGCGGTTACGCCGCGGAAAATGTTCGGGTCGCGCCGGCGTGCCGGGTGGGAATTCCGTGACGAGAGCGCCGCGCGCGGCGATGCGCCTCGCGAGTTCCGCATGACCGCGCGGATACACGACGTCGGGGCCGGTACCGAGCACGGCGATCGTCGTTCCACCCGAATCGAGCGCTGCCGCGTGCGCGGCGCCATCGATGCCTTCCGCGAGGCCGCTCGTCACGGTGGTGCCGGTCTCGGCGAACGCCCGTGCGAAGCGGGCC
>DASRGX010000087.1:0-9781 GCA_035650835.1 Rudaea sp.
CCATCACCCGCTTCGACGCTCACGGCATTGCGGATTTGCGCACGGTTCGCGCACTGCAATGGCTCGCCGCCTGCGATATCCGCATGGGGAAATGGGACGATGCCCAGTACGTCATCGATCGGGCGATCGCGCTGGCGACGCAGCTCGCCGGCGCGGACAGTGCGCTCGTTGCCGACAATATCGTCGTGGCCGCCTATATTCCGCGCTATCGCGGCGACGTCGCCACCGCAATCGGCATGCTCGAGCGCGCATTGCCGCTCCTGCGCGATTCCACGCCTCGCCGCAGAGCCGCGTACGCCAGGGCGTTGCAAGCCCAGGCGGAATTGCTGCGCACCAGCGGCGAGCGGCGCCGCGCGGAGCATCTGTTCCGCACAGGCGTCGCGGCCGAAGAGGACGCTCCGAGCGCCGGCGGCTACTGGCTCGCAGGATTCTTGAACGGCCTCGGGCTGTGCCTCATCGCGGAAGGGGAATTCGCCGAAGCGACGCCGTATCTCGAGCGTGCGCGTACGCTGTTCCAAACACTCTACGGTCCCGATTCACGCACGAGCTGGATACTCGAAGGCAATCTGGCCATCACCTATCAATACACGGGAAGGCTGGACGAAGCCGCTGCGCTGTTGCGTCATGTCATCGAAGGCAGCGACCGCGCGCGCGCCGCCGATGCTGCGGACGTGACGCCCTCGCGCGAGAAGCTCGGCACGCTGTACCTCTGGCAAGGACGGTATCGCGAGGCCGAGACGATGTTCCGCGAATATCTTGCGCACGCGGCGCACGATCTCGGCAGTGTCGAGCGCAACGCGGGCGAAAGCATGGCCGGATTGGCCGCCGCGCTGTGGGCCCAAGGTCGCACGGACGAAGCGTTTGCGCAGGCGATCGCAGCAGAGCAGTGGCGGCAGCGCCTGCTCCGGACCACCGGTTCCGCGCTCGCGGAACAGCACGCGATCGACATGCGCGCATCGAAATCCGGCGGTCTCGACTGGGCCATCGCGATCGCGGCACGGAAACACTCGGCCGCGCAGATACGGGCCGCTTGGACGCTCGCGGTCGAGTCGCGGGGCTCGGTCAGCGCGATCAGCGCGCATCGCCTCGCCATCGCCCGCGCAGCGACCGATCCCGCCGTTGCTGCCGCGTGGGACGCGTGGAAACAACGTGACGAAGCACTCGTGCAGGCGCGCTTGGACCTGGCCCGCAATCCGACGGCACCGGCTTCCGCGGCGCTCGATGCGGCGGAATCCGCTTTCGATGGGGCCGAGCGCGCGCTGGCGCGCACGACGGGATCCTCGAGCGCTCCTTCCGATCACGGACGCGAAGGGCTGGCGACGGTGCTCGATGCCCTGCCTGCGGATACCTTGCTCGTGACGTATGCCGAAACCGCGATCGGCGAAACGCGCGACCTCGGACGATTGCAGGAAAGTGAACGACACCCGCGCGTATATGCCTTCGTGGCCCGGCGAGGCGCAGCGCCGGACGTGCTGGATCTCGGTCCGCGCGCCCAAGTCGAAGCGGCGGTGCAGGGGTGGTTGCCGCTGCTCGCGCGTCGCGACGGCGATCCGCGTGCGCGCACCGAAGCCGGTCGTCGCGTACGCGAGCTCATCTGGGACCCGATCGCCAAACGTTGGCCGCAACACCGCGTCCTATTGCTGCCGTCCACGACGCTCGAACGCGTGCCGTTCGCCGCTTTGACCGCAGACGACGGCCGCTTCTTGGTCGAGGCAGGATTTGCGTTTCACCTGCTGGATCACGAACGCGACGTGCTGGCGCGAGCGCCCGCATCCGGCGCACGGACGCTGACGCTGATCGGCGCACCGGATTTCGGCGTCGCCGCGCAGACCGTGGCCGGCACACGGAGCGTCTGCTCCGGCTTGAACGGCGCGACATTCACGCCGCTGCCGCAAGCCGCGCGCGAAATCGAGGAAATCAGGCGCTTGTGGCTGCAGCAAGCGGGAACCGCGCCGCCGTACGTGCTCACCGGTGCCGATGCCGACGAAGCGCGTGCGCGCACGGCGATACAAGGGAGTCGCATCGTACACTTTGCGACACACGGCTTGTTCCTCGATCGCGAGTGCGAGGTGTCGTCGCCACACGATCGCGGTCTCAAGACCGTCGACACGGCAGCGTCGATCGAATTCGAACCGCTCGAGGGCCTCTCGGCATTGGTGCTGACCGGCGCCAACCGTCCCGCAACGACGACCGAAAACGACGGCCTGCTGACCAGCGAGGAAATCGCGGCGTTCGATTTGAGCGGCACTGATTGGGCCGTGTTGTCCGCCTGCGACACCGGCATCGGCAAGGACGTCGGCGGGGAGGGCGTGTTCGGTTTGCGGCGCGCCTTCCGCATGGCCGGCGCACGCAGCGTCGTGATGAGCTTGTGGCCCGTCGACGATCGCAGCAGCGCCGACTGGATGATCGTGTTGTATCGAGAGCGGCTGCAACGGCACGCGACCACGATCGACGCCGTGCGCGCTGCGGACCTTGCGCTGATCCGCGAGCGCCGTGACGCGGGACTCGATCCCGCGCCGTTCTACTGGGCGGCGTTCGTGGCCGCCGGAGACTGGCGCTAAGTTCCCTCGCACCGGCGGCACCGCAGCGAGCGCGCACGCTCGCGTGGATGTCAGCTAGAAATTGTCGTTCGTATAGCCTGTCGGCGAATTG
The DNA here is from genome assembly GCA_035650835.1 of Rudaea sp. GTDB lineage: Bacteria > Pseudomonadota > Gammaproteobacteria > Xanthomonadales > Rhodanobacteraceae > Rudaea. The sequence continues at coordinate 2,653 of DASRGX010000087.1, forward strand.
CACCCATAGATGCCATTCGCGAGCTGCGCGATGTTGTTTGATACTTTCGCAACGTTCGCGCCGCTGTAGCAGTACACCGAGCTCGGGTATTGATACGTCTGCTGCGTGGCTGGGTTGCCGAGATCGGTCTCGCGATTGTTCGATACGATCATCCCGCTGCCCGCCGCCGTAATGCCCGCGGACGAGCTCGAACCTCGCAATGTGCTCACGAGATTGTCCTGCACGACCGACCCGAAGCCGCCCGCGTAGATGCCGGACACCGTTGCTCCGGTCGGGGAAATGGTGTTGAAGACCTGATTGCGGCGCACGTTGACCGCGCCGGCCGTGCCGATGATGTATCCGCTCATGGTGTAGATGCCGGTGCTCGTCGAATCGAACACCACGTTGTCGTGCACGTCGCTGAATTGTCCGAGCACCGAGATCCCGACGGTCGCGCCTTCGACGCGCAGGCCGCTGATTTCGTGCGCTCGCGATGCACCGCTGGGGTTCGGCGGAGCGCCTGTCGTCGTGTCGGTTATCAAGACGCCATAGCTGAAGCCGCGCAGCAATCCGTCGTGCACTCGTAGACCGCGCTGAGCGATCGCGTAAATGCCATAGCCCGCCGTGCCGCCGCCAGGCCCGAGCAGGCTGTGGCCGTTCATGTCGAGTTGGACGTTGTCCGCTGCGATCGTGATGGCCGCGGCTGTTCCTGACGCCGAACTGACCAAGTCGCCGGTAAGGCAATAGCTTCCGGGCGCGCTGATCGTGGCAGGCACCGAGGTTATCGGCGCGCACTGCGTCGTTTCTGCGTTTACGGCGGGGCAGAGCGCTAGGAGCAAAACCGCGGAGGGGATTCGCATCGAAGGTTTCCTGTCTGGCCTCTGAAGTGGGCCTCCGTAGGAATGCGGAACCGGAAGAAACCGCACATACGCGTGCCGACTCCGGAAATATCCAGTCGCCACCTGCCTGCCATTAAGAGTTCGGTAAGGCGGCGTGGGTAGGCTATGCCCTTGGCTCCGCAGCCAAGGAGGGCCGCCATGGCGGGATCATCGCACGCGACGTTGAGAGGTGAATTGGATGCTGCGCTCGCGGAGGTTCGTCGGCTGTCCGAACGGATCGTGACGCAGCACAAGGAACGCACGTTGAGTAGCGACGAGATCGATGCGATCTCACGCGAATGGATCGACGCAAACCTCCGGGTAGTGCGCCTCAGGGAAGCGCTGGAGAGGCAGCGAGGTCCTACGGGATAGCGCACCGCGTCAGGCCAAGGAGCGGGTGCCGTTTGTCATCTTTTTGCTGCCGCTGCTGATTCCGATCGTTGTGAGCGCGCCCCGATATCGGTTCAATCGCAGTTCGACGGTACAAGCCGAGCGGCACGTGCTGAGCACCGCTCGATCGTTATTTCTCGAGATATCCGATGATCATTGCGTCGTTTCTGCTGTACACGTTCCGTGTCGCGCTCATCATTTTCTTGAGCATGGGGACTCAGGACTAGCGTTCGGACTATAGCGATCCCGGAGTTCGCTGAGCGCCTCCAACACACTCCCCCGAACGGCTGCGGGGGAGTGCTCGGGAAAGGGTCAATCCTTCGCCGGCGCAGCGAAGTTCGCCACGGCCTGGCCACCCTTCGCGCTCGAGATCGAGCAGTTGTAACCCGTGCTGCTGGGATTCAGCACGAGAAAGGTGCTGACCGGATTCTTGAAATCCGTCCCTATCTGGAACAGAACGTACGCATCCGGCAGCGCCGGCGGCTTGAATGCGCCGAATGCATACACGCCTGCGACGCCGAGTGGCGATAGCTTCGCCGAGAGCTGGATCGGCTTGGTGCCGTTCGGCGACGGGAACGTCGATGTAGCCGATTCGATCAGCGTCTTCGCATCGATCGAATAGCTGGTGGTGACGGGCATGCCGACGTATTTGGAAGTCGGTTGACTGAGCTGCTCGGTGCAGGCCTTGTCGTGCGCCGGATCGGGCGAACCGTTGTCCTGCACGGCGCGTACGAATTCCAACTTGACCGTGACCTTGCCGGTAACCGGCGCGTCGGCGGCGATCGCGCCCGAAGAGCACAACACGAAAGCGAAGGACATTGCGGCGAGAACGGATCTCTTGCTCGACATGGATGACTCCGAAGTAATTGTTGAGTATCGCGGCGTGTCGACTACGACCGCCGCATCGCGTGGTCGCAAATGGTGATACACCGGCAAGCGGTATCGCCCGAAAGCGCCTCGGACTCTCGTTCGATTGCGCTGCGAAAACAACTGCGAAAGTTGCCAGGGATGCGCACCTTTCAGGGGCGGTTCTACTCAGCCATGGACCAGAGCCGCTGGCCTCCCGGGCCGTTCAGGGCCTGCACGGCGAATACGTCTCGCGCCGTCGCGCATCGTGATCCTCGCGGGCCTAACGCCAAGTGAAAGCGCCCGTTGCGGCCCGATCGGCCAGGATTGCCTGCGCGATGCGCTCGTTGGTCGGCGCGAGCACCGAAAAATGACTCGCTCCTGCGACGGCCTCGAAATGCACGCCGGCCGGATGCGGCGCGTTCTTCATCATCTCGAGCGCGGCGATATTGCTCGGCGCATTCATGCCTTCGATCACGAATACTTGGCCTTGCAGCGCGTGCAGCCAATAGCCCGGTGAGCGCAGCTTGCGCTCACGCGCATCGAGCCGGCTGAGATCGATCGGGAAGATTCCCTTGCCGTAGCCGCCGACGTCGTGCACCGGCCCGAACGCGAACACCGCGCGGAACGGATTGCGGAATTCGGCCGTGAGCAGGGCCAGCGTGCCGCCGGTGCTGTGCCCGCCGAGGAAAATGCGGTCGGGATCGACGTAAGGCTGCGTCGACAAAAATGCGTGTGCCGCGAGCACGTCGTCCACTTCGCCATAGAACGCTTCTTCGCGCCCGGGATTGTCGTTGCCTCCGCGCAACGAAGGGAACATCATCACGATGCCGGCATTGCGATATGCGGCCGCGGTTTGTTCGTTGTCGCGCGAGCCGGGCTGCCAGACTTCGCCGATCGAATTGCTATCGCCTCCGGTGATCCAGATGATCGCCGGATGCCGCTGGCCGTCGCCTGGATCCGGCGTCAGATACGCGGCTAGCGAGCCTGCCGACGACGGGTATCTGATTTTTCCGAAAATTTTCGCGGGCGGCTGCGGTGCCGCCGGCTCTCGTCCGGCGAACGAAATCTTCGTCGTGAATCCGCTGCGCGCCTGCGCGAGTGATTCCACATCGTCCTGCGTCTTACGCTGGATTTCCGCCTCGCGTTTCGCGATCGCTTGCGGCGCGTGCGCGGCTTCCCAGCGCGCCTTTTCCGCCGTCACGGCTTCGTACGAGGCCTTGTCGATGCAATTGAACCTCCGGTTGATCTGGTAGCCGTCGACCTGCGCCTGCTCGAATTCCGCTGCGCCGTGCAGCGGTGGTCCGTGGCATGCAGCCTGGTAGAGCGCCGTGTCTTCATGACGCTGGCAGCCGGCGGCGAGCAGCAGCAGGAACGTGGACGCGCAACACAGCGCGGTGATGTTGAGCTGGTGCAATTTGTTGGCCTCGTCTCGTGCGCCGCGCAGATCGAACATCGAACGAACGCACCCGCTCATTGGTCGGAAGCGTCCGAAGAAGTCTGATCTACGGTGGTTATTGTGCCGGATACCGACGGCGCAGTCGCGCGGCTGCGCTGTTCGAACGCCGTGGCCGCGCGCTCCCGCTACGAGCGCACAGGTTTCTCGCTCGGTCGGGAGAGTAGGCGGGAGAGGCGCGGCGGCACGGCTATGGGTCACGTTGTGTGCGGCATCGCTCAATCCTCGCCTGGCGGCGGAGGCGGAGGCGGAGGCGCCGGGATATACGTGTACTGCGGATTGACCGTCATGAACCAGTACGATCCTCCCGCGATTGCGCAATTGCGTCCAGAGCACGACGTCCCGTCCATGACGACGGTGTATTCACCGGCAGGAAGGGCAGCAGTCAATTGCCACTCATCCACCTTTCCGAGCGTGGAGTTGTATGGAGTGTACGAAAACTGCACCGGCGTGCCAGTCACGTCCACCGGCACTGTGAGCGTGCCTTGGCCGTCGTTCGCGTATAGAACCGCTTGGGGGATGGTCGTATGCCGCGTCGGCGGAACGCAGCCGCGTCCGGAGCAGGCTGTCCGTTGGAATTCGCCGTGCACCACGACGGTAGTCATATTGGAATACTGGTAGATCGAGCCGTCCGGCTCCACCCAGTCGCCGAACGTCACGCTTGCCGTGTCGCTCCACGACCCGGGAAGTGCTTGGCTGTTCCAGCCGTACCAATGGCTCGATGGAGAGACGACCGGAGCGCGCCCGAAATTGTAGTCGGTAGCGTGTGCCAACCCCGTGCATGCCGCCAAGAGCAGGAAGGTGAGACGTTTCACGTTCTATTCCTCTCGCTAGGTTTGTGTGAACGTCACGAGCTGGCATCGATATACGTGCAGCGACCAACGACTGCCCGTGACACCCGTCCCCCTGAGCAAGCAATTTACGAAAAAAAAGCCAACTTGCAGTCGTTCGCGACGTTGCCGCGCAGCATCGACACAAGCACGACCGCGTGGCATGCGCGTCCATGGATCGTGAATAGGGTACGGCCGGAAATTTGTGGACGGCGTGACGTGTGTCGCCGATCGGAATTTTGCTGCGAGCCGATGGAACACAGCCGCGTCGCCTTAGGATTTAGGGCAACTCTGTACGCGTGCAGTTGCTGTTGCCCGACAAGCCTGTTGTCCCTACCGTCATTCGACGAGCACCGAACGCGGGAAGATTCGGAATCGCGGCAAAGCGTACGCATTCACGCTTCGATTTCGATTGCCCACCGAAGACATCAATCCTGCTGTCTAGAGCCAGTGTCAGGGACTTTAAATTCGCAAACTGATGCCCCGGGTATCCGCTAACTTCCTGCGGCAACTGGAAATATCGCCTCGTGCGCGCTTCGGTCCGAGCAATGAAAATTCGGTCGCTGCAGGAGGTTTGCGAAAAAGAACACGGTATGTCTGACAGAACGCGGTATTAGTGAACCGCCGGCCTGCCTTCCTGATATGGCCCGCTGAAGCGCGTCCAAAACGGCCATAGGCCTCCTAACGTCGAAGCACGATTCCAAGGCCAGTTTGCCGCCAGTGCGCTCGACGGGATCATGCCGCCGCCAATTTTCGACACGTCGCGTTTTTCAGGCCTGCGAAAGGAACTCCCAGTTGCACACGCTCGAGCTGCAACCGCGCCGGTACGCGAATGGCAAGGGCGTGCAGCCCAGGCCGAGGTTGCGAGCGTTTGGTGGCGCGCCTTTGAGAAAACGTTTACTGCGTCTCGATGGCTTTTGCATGCAGTGTCAGACAGTTGCCCGCTGCTTCGGCGCGCTGGAACTTGAAACGTGCCCCCGGTAGACTAGCAAGGTCGTCCTGCCGAGGTCCGATCCAAAGGACTTACGGGGGGAGGGGCGACGTAGATCTTGATTTCGAATCCTGTTCGACGTTCTCGTGCGCGCGCTGCTTCAGCTCGCGTGCACGATCCGTCGCGGGTCGATCGCACGCAGCGAAAACTGGAGTAGATGATGGCCTCGGCAAGCGGGTGTGCTCGGGTACGGGCATGGGTGAGCGCGTGCGCGCTGGTCGCAATGACGTGCGTATCGTGGTCGACACCTGCGGCGAGCTTGTCGCCTTCGGTACAGAAAGGCGTCGACTGGTTGACGGCGCAAGTGCGCAGCGACGGCACGCTCGCCGGCGAAGGCGGCTCGATAGCGCTGCCGCTGCAGGCGCGCGAAGAAACCTTCGTCACGCTCGGGCTACTCGCTACGGCACCGAGTTCGCTGAGCACGTCCATCGCGAACGACACGGATGCCAACCTGGCTTATCGCGCTCGTCGCATGATAGCCGCGGGCGCGAACGGCGAGACGTCTGACGCCGACGTCGCGGCGGTGCTGTCGCAGCAGAACGGCGACGGCGGCTGGGGCATCGCTTCCGGTTATGCGAGCAACGCACTAGACACCGCCTTCGCGCTCCAGGCGCTCGCCGCGGTACATGCGAACGCGGCGACGCCGGTGAGCACTGCGCTCGCCTACCTCGCGCAAGCGCGCCTGGCCGATGGCGGCTATGGCGTGCAACTCGCGAGCACCGTATTCATTTCCGCCAACGTGTTGCTCGGCGCGAACGCGTGGAGCAAGCAATTCGCGCCCGGCACCACAGTCGCGGGCTACGCGCGCGACTGGCTGCTCGCGCAGCGCAGCAGCACGCAGACGTTCGCGAGCGTTCTCGCCAACGCCGTCGCGCTGCGTGCACTCGCCACGCAGACCTCGCAATCGACGACGTTGCAACCGCTCGTCGATGCATTGAACACCACGCAGGCGTCGGACGGCAGCTGGGCGGACGATCCGTACCAAACCGCGCTGGCGCTCGATGCGCTGTGGTTCGCCTCGCAGTCCGACACCGCCCCGTCGACGGGCGCCTTGCAAGGCAAGGTGATCGACCAGACGAGCGGCAGCGCGATTGCCGGCGCAGCGATTCAAATCGTCGGCGGCACGGCGAGCGCCAGCACCGCCGGCGACGGCAGTTTTGCGCTCTCGGGGATCTCGCCGGGCGCCTACAGCTTGCAGGTGTCCGCGTCGGGTTACCAGGACAAGACAGTCGCGGTGCAGGTCACGGCGGGACAGGCGCTCGACGTCGGCTCAATCGCGCTGGCGCCCGCGGTGCTGACCGCGAGCGTGAGCGGCGTGGTCAAGGACAACAACGGCAAGGCGCTGCCCGGCGTGCTGGTCGCGATCGGCACGAGTTCCGCGTTCACCGATGCGAACGGCGCGTACAGCCTCGTTGGACTCAGTCCGGGCACCGTCTCGATCTCGGCGGCGCTCAGCGGCTACGCGACGGTGAGCGCGACCGTCAACCTGGTCGCGGGCACGAGCTATCTGTTCTCGCCGACGCTGTACCCGACGTACGTGACCCCGCCGGGCACTTCGCTGCAGGGCGTCGTGATCGATGCCGTGAGCAAGAGCCCGATCGCGGGGGCGAGCGTCACGCTCGGCGGCACGACGCAATCGACCGACGCCAGCGGGGAATTCGTGTTCACGAAGCTCGCCGCCGGACCTTTCGCGCTCAGCGTCGCCGCCAATGGATACCAGAGCGCAACTGCAAGCGGCGCGCTGGTCGCCGGGGTCAAC
>DASRGX010000088.1:0-10680 GCA_035650835.1 Rudaea sp.
CCTTGACCGGCTTGCCGAATCGCGTGCTGCTGCACAATCGCATCGAGCAGGGCATCCTCGCGATGCGCCGCAACGGTGCGCCGTTCGCACTCATGTTCCTCGATCTCGACGGCTTCAAGGAGATCAACGACGCGTTCGGACATTACACGGGCGACATCCTGCTCGCCGAGGTCGGAGTGCGCTTGCGCGCGCACCTCGACGAGGGCGACACGATCGCGCGTCTGGGCGGCGATGAATTCGCGATCGTGCTCGGCGGCACCGGCGGCGCGCAGGGGGCCGTATCGCCCGGCGCGCGGCTGCTCGCGGCGCTCGAACGGCCGTTCCTCATCGAAGGTCATGAGCTTTCCGTCGGGGCGAGCATCGGCATCGTCTACTGTCCAGAGCACGGCAGCGATCCGACCACGCTGATGCGCCGCGCCGACGTCGCCATGTACGCGGCCAAATCCGCGCGTAGCGGCATCATGGTCTACAACGCCGAACAGGACGTGCACTCGCCGGCACGTCTGCAGCTCGTCGCGGAGCTGCGCAGCAGCATCGACGATCACCATTTGACGCTGCATTACCAGCCCGAAATCGAGGTCACCGGCGGCAAGGTCGCGCGCGTGGAAGCGCTGCTGCGCTGGAACCGTCCGGACGGCACGCGCATGCTGCCCGACGAATTCCTGCCGCTCGTGGAAGCGAGCGAGACGATCGACCGCATTTCGCGCTGGGTCGTCGACAAAGCCATACGCGATTGCCAGGAATGGCAGAGTGCCGGCCTCGCCGCCGGCGTTTCGGTCAATCTTTCGCCGCACAACCTGCGCGACATGCAGCTGGCCGACTACGTCGCTTCGGCGCTGCGCCGGCACGGACTCGCGCCGCGCGAGCTCACGATCGAGATCACCGAACGCGGCATCCTGGGCGAAGCGGCGATCGCGACGGGTACGTTCCAGCGGTTGCGCGAGCTCGGCGTCGGCCTCTCGATCGACGATTTCGGCACGGGCTATTCCTCGCTCGTGCACCTGAAGCACCTGCCGTTCACGGAACTCAAGATCGACCGCTCGTTCATCAACGAGATGCTCGCCAACGAGCACGACGCCGCGATCGTGCGTTCGACGATCGCGCTCGCTCACGAGCTCGGCCGCTCGGTCGTCGCCGAGGGCGTCGAGACGCGCGAGGTGCTCGAGCAGCTGCGCAAGCACGGTTGCGATTTCGCGCAGGGCTACTTCATCAGCAGGCCGCTCGAAAAATCCGCACTGCTCGAGTGGATGCGCGAGATGCCGGCATTGCTGCGCTGAGCGTCGCGGCGCACGCGCAATAGCCTGGTTTCATCCACGCCGCAATACGAGCAATGGCGATGCCCTCGCCACGTGCCGCGTTCCGAGGAATCCCGCAAGCGCCACGAGCGCGCACGCCGCGAGCGTCGAAATCGCCAGTGCCGCGGCAGGCGGCCAGTAGCCGGCGATGCGGAACACGCTGCGCGCGAGCCAGAATCCTGCGACGCCGGAGCCGGCTGCTGCGACGATGCCCCCGAGCATGCCGAGCGCGGCGAATTCGCCGAGCACGGCCGCGGCGAGCTGGCGCCGATCGGCGCCGAGCGTGCGCATGAGCGCCGACTCGAAGCGGCGCTCTTCGGCGCTCGCGGCGAGCGCCGCCGCGAGCACGAGCAAGCCGGCCGCCAGGCTGAAGCCGAGCACGGCCGTCGCCGCGCTGCCGACACGGCCGATGATCTCGCGCACGCGGTCGAGCAGGGCGTTCAAGTCGATGAGCGACACGTTCGGATGCGCGCGTGCGAGCGGTGCGAGCGCGTCGGCGCGAGCGACGGGCAGGTGAAAGCTCGCGACATCGCTGTAGGCCAGGCCCTGCGCGCTCGCGGGATCGAGCAGCAGGAAAAAATTCACGCGGAACGAATCCCAGCGCACGCCACGAATGCTCGTCACGCGTGCGACGATGTCGCGATCGCCGATGCGCAGCGTCAGCGTGTCGCCGAGCTTCAAGTGGAACATGTCGACCCACATCTCGTCGACCGAGATCTCCGGCTCGCTCGGGTGCGGCGGGAACCAGCGGCCGGCGACGAGCCGATTCGATGGCGGCAGCTCGGCGCTCCACGACAAGCGCGTCTCGCCGTTGATCCAGCCGGCGGCGCGATGGTCGGCATAGTCCGACGCGCGCGGCGCCTTGCCGTCGATCGCGACGAGCTTGCCGACCGCGAGCGGCAGCGCGTTGACGTTTTCCGCGCCGGCCTTGCGCACGTCGGCGAGTATCGCGTCGAGTTCGTCGGGCTGGATATTGACGAGGAAATAATTCGGCGTATCGGCCGGCAGCTCCGCGCGCCAGGCCGCGAGCAGCGACGGGCCGACCACCGCGAGGAGATCGAGCGCCATCAGCGCGAGCGCGAGCGCGACGATCTGCAGCAGGCTCAAGCCGCGGCGGCGCGCCAGATTGGCGAGGCCGAAACGCCAGGCGCCCGCCACCCGGCGCAGCCTGCGCACGAGACCGAGCAGCGCGGCGCCCGCCAGGAACGCGACGGCCGCCGCCGCGAGCAGGCTCGTGCCGAGCACGACGGCGAGCCTCGGCGTGTCGCTTTCGACGTAGATCAACGCGGCGCTCAGCGCGAACGGCAGCAGGTACAGGGCGTCGAACCGGCGCACGCGCGCCTGTGCTGCGCGCTGGAACACGCGCACCGGAGGCACCTCGCGCAAACGCAAGAGCGGCGGCAGGGCGAAGCCGAGCAGGACGGCGAGCCCGATCGAGAACGCCGCCGCCGCGGGCATGAGCGGCAGCACGTCCGAGGCCACCGGCAGAAGTTCGCGTGCGAATGCGAAGACGAGCTGCTGCAGGCCGAGTCCGAGCGCCGCGCCGAGCGCGCAGGCGGGAAGCGCGAGCAGGAACAGCGTGGCTGCGGTGGCCACGAGCACCTCGCCGCCGCTCGCGCCGAGGCAGCGCAACAGCGCCACCTCGTCGGTCTTGCGCCGCGCGTAACGTTGCGCCGCGAGCGCAACGGCGATGCCGGACAAGAGCGCCGCGAGCAACGCCGCCAGGCGCAGGAAGGCCTCGCCGCGCTCGAACGCGCTGCGCAAATTCTGCTGCGACTGCGCGACCGTGATCGTCTCGGCGCCGGCCGGCTTGTGCGCTTCGAGAAAATGCGCAAATGTGGAAATTGCTGCAGAGCTGCCCGCCGCCATGAGGCGGTGGCGCGCGCGGCTGCCCGTGCCCAGCAGGCCGGCCGATTCGGCGTCGCCGAGCGGCATGATGAGCCGCGGCGCGAGCGCGAACAGCTCGCCGCCGTCGGGTTCGCGCTCGATTTCGCCGGCGAGGCGGAAACGGCGCTCGCCGATGTCGATGTCGTCGCCGACGGCCAGCCCGAGCGCGGCCAGCAGGCGATGCTCGGCATACGCTTCGCCGCTTCGAGGCGCGTGCGCGATGTGTTCGCCGCCGCTCGCGTCGCGAATGCGCAATTCGCCGCGCAACGGATACGCGGCATCCGCCGCGCGCACGTCGGCGAGTTGGCTCTTGCCGCTCGCGAACAGCACCGTCGGGAAATCGGCAGTGGCGCTCGTGCGCAAGCCGAGCTGCGCCGCCTCGGCGGCGAACTCGGCCGGCAGCGGCTGGCGCGCACCGATGCCGACGTCGCCCCCGATGAGTTCCGCCGCCGACGCGACGACGCTGAGCTCCACACGGCGGCCGAGCGTGGCCACCGCGGCGAGCGCCGCGACCGCGAGCACGAGCGCCGCGGCGAGCGTGGCGAGCTCGCCGTAGCGGAATTCGCGGCGCAAGTTACGCCAGGCGAAGGCGAGCGGCTTCATGCCGCAGCGGCCGGCGCGAGGCGGCCGCCGTCGAGCCGCGCGGTTTCCGCGCAGCGCGCGGCGAGCGCGAGATCATGCGTGACCAGCACGAGCGTCGTCGCGTGCGTGCGGTTGAGCTCGAACAGCAGATCGCCGATCGCGCGCCCCGTGCGCTGGTCGAGGTTGCCGGTCGGCTCGTCGGCGAACAGGATGCGCGGACCGTGCACGAACGCTCGAGCGAGCGCCACGCGCTGCTGCTCGCCGCCCGAGAGCTGGTGCGGGTAGTGGTGCCGGCGTGCGCCGAGACCCACGTCGGCGAGCGCGGCGCCCGCGCGCTCGCGTGCGTCGCCGCGCCCGTCGAGCTCGAGCGGCAGCATGACGTTCTCCTCGGCCGTGAGCGCGGGCAGCAGATGGAACGACTGGAACACGAAGCCGACGTGGCGCCGGCGCAGCGCCGCGCGGCGCTCTTCGTCGAGCGCATCGACGCGCGTGCCGGCGAGCTCGATCTCGCCGCGGCTCGGCGTATCGAGGCCGGCCAGCAAGCCGAGCAGCGTGGTCTTGCCCGAGCCCGACGCGCCGACGACGGCCAGGCTCGCACCGCGCCGCACCTCGAGGCTCACGCCGTCGAGGATGTCGATGCGGCCGTCGGGACCGGCGACGCTTTTGCTAACATCGCGGGCACGGATCTGGATTTCGGCCTCGGTCATGCGCAAATTGCTCCTTTGTTGCTTTTTATCTTTGTTCACCTGGTCTTCGTTAGCCGCCGCCGAGCGCCCCGTGATGGTGCTCGGCGATTCGTTGTCGGCGGCCTATCGCATCGCCGCGGACTCGGGCTGGGTGGCCCTGCTCGCCAAGCGCCTCGAAACCGGCGATCCGCCGCGCACCGTGATCAACGCGAGTATCAGCGGCGAAACGACGGGCGGCGGGCTGGCCCGCTTGCCCGCACTTCTCGCCAAATACAAGCCGGGCGTCGTGCTCGTGGAGCTCGGCGCCAACGACGGCCTGCGCGGTCTGCCCATCGACCGCGTGCATGCCAATTTGACGAGCATTCTCGAGGACTGCCGCAAAGCGGACGCGAAAATCGTGCTGATCGGCATCGAGCTTCCGCTCAATTACGGGGCGCAGTACCGCACTGCGTTACGCGAGATGTATCGGGACGAGGCGCATGATTTCAATGTGCCGCTCGTCCCGTTCCTGCTTGCCGGCGTGGCGGACGACCCCGCGCTCATGCAGGACGACGGCTTGCACCCGGTCGCGGCGGCGGAACCCAAGCTGCTCGACAACGTCTGGCCGGCGCTCGCAGGCGTGCTCGGCAGGCCGCAATGAAGACGCTCGGCGGGCGGTCTGCTGCGACGGCTTGGGTGTCGGCCGCGTCTGATCCATGCCACACTGCGGCTCAGGAGGACTGATCATGCGTAATCCCGTTCTCTTCGTCTGCGCGCTCGCGACGGCCGGCACGGTTCAGGCCGGCGACTATACGGTGCTCCAGGATCGCCCCGAAACCGGCACGCACATCGCGCGCGCGGTCGCCGAAGGCGCCCGCATCCCGCTCGACAAGTCCTATGCCGAGCTTTCGCCCGCGCAGCAGCATGCGCTCAAAGCCGAATATTCGGGCTTGGGCGTGAACGACGAACCGCCGTTTCCGTCGGCGGGCCTCAAGCGCGTGTACCAGGCGCTCGCCGGTTCTTACGAAGTGGCGCCGGCGAGCGGCGAGCTCGCCTTGCTCGTCGACGTCGATGCGAAGGGCGACCCTGGCGGCGTGACCGTGGTGCGCACGCCCGACCCGCGCAGCGCACGGCGCGCGAGTGCGGCGCTCATGCGCGAGAAGTTCAAGCCGGCGCTGTGCAGCGGACATCCGTGCGCGATGCAGTATCGCTTCGACGTGATGATCGCTGCGCGCTAGCGGCGTCGTGGCGGCTCGGCGGCGGCCGCGAATGCCGCAGCCCTAGTCCGGTTCTTCGCCGACCAGCCTGACGTAATCCTCGCGCGTATCGATGTCGATCGCGCCTGCCGGCATGGCCAGCGTGCGCACGGCCGCGGCGTGTCGTTCGACGAGGCTGCGCGCACCGAGGTGGCTGGCCAGCGCCTTGAGCTCGGCGAAATAGCGGCGCGGGAACAGGCATGGCGGACCGGTGATTTCGCCGTAGCGGGCCGCGACGATCGACGTCGCATCTTCGCGATGCGCGCGGATCAGCTCGAGCAATTCCGCGGCGCCGATGCGCGGCTGATCGGCGAGCGCGACGATCGCGGCGCTCGCGATCGGCTCGAGCGCGTCGAGCCAGGCGATGCCGGCGGCGATCGAACCGCCCATGCCGGACGCCCAGTCGGCGTTGTAGACGCGCCCGAGCGGCAGGTCGCGCAGCGTCGTTTCGACCTCCTCGCGGTAGGCGCCCGTCACGACGGCGACGCGCGCGCCCGTGCGCAGCGCTGCGATCGCCGCGCGCCGCACCATCGGCGCGCCGTCGAGCAATGCGAGCTGCTTGGCTCTGCCGAAGCGCCGTGCCTCGCCCGCGGCGAGCACCACGACGGCGATATCGACATTCGCGCCGCTCATGCGTGGATCGGCACCTGCGTGTCGCTCAAGCGTCCGCCGCTGCGCGCGTTGAAGCTGGCGAGGATCTCCGCGACCACGGCGACCGCGATCTCCTCGGGCGTTTCGGCGCCCACGTCCAGTCCGGCGGGTGCAAAGACGCGCAGGTTCGCGCTCGCCACGGCATCGCGCATGCGACCGGCGCGCTCGCGCGAGCCGATTGCGCCGAGGTAGGCGAGCGGCGCGTGCGCGAGCGCGGCGAGATAGGCGACGTCGCGCTCGACGTTGAACGTCATGACGACGACGGCGGCGAACGCATCGAGTGTGGCCGCCGCCGGCAGGGCTTCGGGCGCCGCGCGCACGACGCGGACGCTGCCGGCCAGCGCCGCCGTTTCGGGCGGCGGCTCCGCGCCGTCGACGAGCGTCACCTGCCAGCCGAGACCGTGCGCGATGCGCGCGAGCGCGAGCGACGCGGCGTTGATGCCGACGGCCGTCAACGCGTGCACGGGCGCCAGGCGTTCGAAGAGCACCTCCGTCACGCCTGCCGGTAACGTGAGCGCGCGGACCTCCGCGCGCGCACCGGCGCCCACGCGCGCGAGCTCGCCGCGGATCGCCTCGGCGAGCGGTGCGTCGCCGACACCGTTCCATTCGCCGCGCTCGCTCGCCACGAGCCGTTGCGGCTGCGGCAGCGCGTCGCCGTCCCGCGCGAACGCGGTGGCGAGGACGCCCGGCACCCGCGCTTCGTGCAACGCCGCAACCGCATCGAGGAAGCGCGTGTCTTCGGGCCGTGCGAGCGGCTCGACGAGCACTTCGAGCTCGCCGCCGCAGCCCATTTCGATGAGCACGTCGAGGCCGGATTCGCGGTTGTAGCGCACGAGGCGCGATCGGCGGTCGGCGATGACGCCCTGCGCGCGCAGCACGATGTCGCGCTGCGGACATCCGCCCGACAATGCGCATACGACGCCGCCGTCGCCGGCGACGAGCATGCTCGTGCCGGCACGGCGGAACGTCGAGCCCCAGGTGCGCGTGATCGTGGCGAGTGCGGCGGGCTGGGAGAAGCGCGAGGCTTCGAGCGCGCGCACCGCGGCAAGCAGTCGAGCGAATTCGTGCGGCGAGTTCATGCGCCGAACCTAACCGAAAAGCTGCGCGGCCGCCAATGCAGGACCACCTTGCGAAGCCGCCCATGCGCCCCATGTTCGGACGATGCTCGACTTCCCCGATGCGGGTGCGGCACCCGAGGAATCTGCCGCAGGAGCGCGCAGCGAAACACAGGCGCTCGATGCCTATTCGCGCGTCGTCACGCAGGTCTATGAAGGTGCGAACGCCGCCGTCGTGGCGATCGAAGCGCGCGGGCAACGCAGCGGCACGGGCTCGGGATTCGTATTCGCGCCGGATGGGCTCGTGCTCACGAATTCGCACGTGGTGCATGGCGCCGGCGAGATCGTGGTGTCCACGACCGCCGGTGCGCGCTACGCCGCGTCCCTGCTCGGCGAGGATGTGCACACGGATCTCGCCTTGCTCAAGATCGCGCCCGTGCAGCCCTTGCCTTACATTGCGCTCGGCAGCGCCCGCGGCTTGCGCGTGGGCCAGCTCGTCGTCGCGATCGGCAATCCGCTCGGCTACGCGTCGACCGTCACGGCGGGCGTCGTCAGCGCACTCGGGCGCAGCTTGCGCGCGACCACGGGCCGCGTCATCGACGACGTGATCCAGACCGACGCCGCGCTCAATCCCGGCAATTCCGGCGGCCCGCTGCTCGACGGCAGCGGACGCGCGATCGGCGTCAACACGGCGATCATCGCCGGTGCGCAAGGCATCTGCTTCGCGACGTCGATCGACACCGCGCAGCGCCTGATCCCCGAGCTCTTGCGGCATGGCCGCGTGCGTCGCGCGTCGCTCGGCATTTCGGCGCAGAACGCCGTGCTGCCGCCGCGCTACCTGCGCCATTTCGGCCTCGATGCGGCGCGGGCGGTGCGCGTCGTCGATGTGGCGGAGGGCGGCCCGGCGGCACGCGCGGGTGCACACGCGGGCGACATCCTCGTCGCGCTCGGCGGCGTGCCGTGCGCGGGAATCGACGACTTGCACCGGTTGCTGTCGGTCGATCGCATCGGCGTGCCGGTCAGCCTCGAGGTGCTGCGCTACGACCGCAAGCTCGAGCTCGTCGTCACGCCCGCCGAACTCGGCGAATGAGGCGCTTCGCCATCGCGACGTAAGTTCAGTGCGCGCCTTCCTCGGCGCCGTCCTGAGCCGCGCTGGATTCGTGCGCAATGTGCACATGTGTACTTTCCGCGCGGCGGTGCGCGAGCAGGGCGACCGCCACCGCGCCCGCGGCGAGGCAGACATACAGCGTCGCCATGCGCCAGAGCAGCAATGCGGTGGCGAGATCGGTGGCGGGAACCCAATGCGCCAGCGCTGCGCCGAGGCCGATCTCGGCGCCGCCGCCGCCCGAGGGCATGCCGGTCCACATGGCCGCGTGCAGCACGAGGGACTGCAGGAGCAGGGTCAGTGCGAACGACACGTCGTAGCCGACGACGGCGAGGGCGGCCCACAGCACGCCGTAACGCCCGAGCCACTGCGCTGTCGTGAGCGCCGCCGCGGCGAGCATGAAACCCGGCCCGCCCGCGACGAGCACGCGCGTGTTCGCCTTGAGGCTCGCCGCGAATTCGCGCAGCGCCTGCTGGCGCCGCTTCAAGCCCGGCCAGCGCCGGCTCACCCAATTCGAGCCGAACAGCCAGGCGCCGACGCGCTTGCGCGCGAGCACCGCGATCAGGGCGAGCGCAATGACGAGCGCGCTCGTGCCGAACGCGAGCGCAGCGAGCGCGCGCGGCAGGTCCGAGGCGATCAGCGTCAATCCCGCGATCGGCAGCACGAGGGTGAAAAAGCCCAAGTCGAGCACTTGGTCCACGGCCGTGATCGTCGCCGCACCGCTCACCGATGCGCCCGCGCGGCGCAGGTAGAACACGCTCGCCGCGTAGCCGCCGAGGCCGCCCGGCGTGCTGATGAAGCCGAAATCGGTGGCGAGCGAGATCAGGAACATGCGCATGAAGCCGACATGCACGCCGAGCTGGCGCAAGAGCAGCATGATCTTGAGCGGACGCGCGATCCAGCTCACGGCGATGACGCCGAAGATCGCCAGATAGTCGCGCGCCGGCAGATGCAGCGTCTGCCACAGCGCGTCGCGTCCGCCGAGCAGCATCGGCACGGCGAGCGTAGCGGCGAGCGCAGCGGCGATCAGTGCACCGGCGCGACGCATGCGCGAGGCTCCGTGTCGACGTCAGATTGCGGATGGGCTTCCATGCCGATGCTCACTGCTGTGCGTTCTGCGCGCCTTTCGAGACGTAGCGCGTGCCGAGCAGGATGTCCCACAACGGTGTCGTCACGCCGAAGTTGCGGTCCGGATGATAGTGGTGGATGTGATGCGCGGCGGACCAGCGCTTGAGCGGCGAGAGCCGGAAGCGCACGAAATGGATTGCGGTATGGCCGAGGCCGTAGGCGGCATAGCCGGCCGCGAGCGAACCCGCGAGGAGTAGCGCCACCGACGTCGGCATGAATTCGGTCAGCAGCAGCGCGAGGCCGAGCATGCCGAGCGGCGGCAGGAAGAACGGCAACGCATCGTAGCCTTGAGGATCCTCGTGATGCTTGCGATGGCCGGCTTCCATGAGACCGGGAGCGCCGTGGAACACGAAACGGTGCACGCAGTACTCGACCAGGCTGAACAGCAGGAGGCCGCCCGCGATCGTCGCGAGCGCGAACGCCACGCGCAGGTCGTCGCGCCAAAGCCCGGCGCCCAGCATGCACAGGCTGACGCCGCTGTCGGCGACGAGGCCGGCGCGGCCGTTGGCGCGCGTCGTCGACAGGCGCGCGACCGGTGCGGCGATCGCGGCGAACAGGCTACGGCGCGACGCGGCGTCGGTATCGGTTCTTCCTCGCTCGTTCACGCGCTTCGGTCCTTTGCTGCAAGCGCAACAATATACCAGCGATCACGTTAGTACGCCCTCAATCGGGCGAGTCACAGATGCTCGAAATTCAGGATCGCATCGAACACGAGGCCGTAGCTGCCGATCGTCTCGCCGCGCCAGATCGGGTCGATCGCGAACAGCAGCGTATGCCCTTTGCCGTAGCGCGCATCGACGACGGCCGCTCGTTGCGCGAGCGCGCCGGCGCCCTGCAGCAGCCCCGAGACGAGCAGGTCGTCGGCGTCGGCGAAGCGCACGATCGTGTGCGGCCGCTGGTCGTCCGGGATCACGAGCGAGGGACCGAACGGCGAATAGCGCATCTGTTCGGCGTTGAGCGGTAGCGCTTCCCACGGCTTCGGCGCAGGCAGTTCGGCCGGCTCGACGATCGGCCTGCCCTCGGGGGCGTCGGCGTCGTGGGGACCGCCGCGGCCCG
>DASRGX010000089.1:0-40229 GCA_035650835.1 Rudaea sp.
GGCGGGCGCGGGCGGCTACATCCTCGCCAACGCACCGAGCGACGGCGAGTCGGTGATCAGCGACGATCACTACCTACCCGCCGTGCATCTCGGCTACAGCGAAGGCGTGGCGCTGAAAGGCTGGCTCACCGTGGCGGGCTCGCACCAGGGCAAGATCGCGGGCGTTTCGGCCGTGCTCGACGCGAGCTACGGCGACATCCTCGACGCGAGCAGCGGACGCGGACCCTTCGGCTTCGCCGGCGGCGTGCTCAAGCCCGACATCACCGCGCCCGGCGACAACATCCTCTCCGCTGCGATGACGGGTACGGGCGAGGCGCTGCTCTCGGGCACCTCGATGGCGAGCCCGCACGTCGCGGGCGCGGCGGCACTGATCGTCGCGGCCCATCCGGACTGGTCGCCGGCGCAGATCGAGTCGGCCCTGCTCGGAACCGCGCTCGCCGGCAGCGTGCGCAAAGAAGACGCGGTCACGCCTGCGACGCCGCTCGACGCCGGCGCCGGCCGCGCGCAACCCGCGGCGGCGGCGATAGCCGGTTTGTATCTGCCGCTCAGCGCGAGCGACATCCGCGCGCAGGACCCCACGCACGGCGGCGATCCGCGCAAGCTCAATCGCACCGGCATCGAGGCGGAAAACTGCGTCGGCCAATGCAGCTTCGCGCGCACCGTCACCGACATGTCGGGCGGCGGCACCTGGCAGGTGACGACGAGCGGCACGCCGAACGCGAAGATCACGGTGACGCCGAGCCAGTTCACGCTCGCTCCGGGCGCCTCGCAGGCGCTCGCCATCGCCGTCGACGTCAGCGATCCGACCCTGCCCGGCACCTGGGTGAACGGTCGTATCGTTCTCCACAAATCCACAGGTGGACAAAGTGCCGCGGACACGGCGCTGACCCTCGCCGTATATTCCTCGCCGGGCACCACGCCCGATTTCCAGACGATCAGCACCGCGGCGCCCACCGGCTCGGCCACGTTCACCGTGAGCGGCCTGGCGGCGCTGCCCAAGGCGACGTTCTCGAATACGAACCTGGCCGTGCCGACCACGCAGTCGCTGACGATCCAGGGCTCGACGTCGAGCACGGTGATCCTCGACCCGTATGCGAATCCGTCTGGCAGCGGCGAGCAGTTCGTGCTCGTGCCGATCGCGGGTCCGCAATTCACGAGCGCACCGGGCTTCGGCGCGCCGACCGCGCAAGCGCGGCTACTCATCGTCGAACTGACCATGGGCGCGACGACCAACGAGGTCGTGCTCTACGCGGGCATCGACGGCAACGGCGACGGCAAGCCGAATTCGTTCGAGCAGGCCTGCGAGACGGCCGCGGTGCGCGCCGGCACGGCGCGCTGCATCGTCGACCTCGCGCACGCGCCCGCGGGCGCCGCGAACGCGTGGGTGCTGATCGCCGCCCAGCAGGGATTGTCCGGCCCGAGCACCGTGTCGGCGACGCTCGCCACGGCGGTACCGTCGATTTATTCGGCGAGTCCTGGCGCGGACAACAGCGGCGGGCGCATCGTCGTGACAGGTCCCGGCCATGTGCAGGCGTCGGACAGCTTCCCCGTGCGCATCGACTGGGGTCCCGTCGAGAACGGTTCGCAGGATCTCGTGACGCCCGGCACGTACTACGGCGCGGTGCTCATCGACGGCGCGTCGGGCCACACCGGCCAGTACGGGTTCGTCCCGTTCTCGTTCACGCGCGCGGCCGGCGGCGACGACGTGGCCGACGCGCTCGAGACGAGCGGTGCGCGCACCTACGTGCTCGAGTCGGGCGAATCGCTGCAGCACGTGTTCTTCGATGTGCCCGCGAACGGCACGCTCGATCTCACGACCGGTACCGACGGCAAGAGCAACGTCGCAGCGTACGTCGCGCGCGCCGATTTCCCGACGTACGCTGCGTCGCCGCAAGTCGCCGCGGCGCCGCCCGTCGCCGCCGCGGCATCGCAATGGACCTTGGACGCGCAGACGACGGCCAAGCACGTGAGCGTGCCCGTCACCCCGGGACGCTGGTACGTCGCCGCGCAGAACACGGGGACTGCCGAAGTCGTGCTCAGCGTGCTGCCGCAATTCACGCAGACGACCGCGCTCGCGCCGCCGACGCCGGGCGCCTACTACAACCCCGAGCGATCCGGCCATGGCGTGTTCATGAGCCAGGCGGGCGGCCAGCAGGCGGTATACTGGTATACATATCTCGAGGACGGCACGCCGATCTGGTACGGCTCGCAAGCCGCCGTGCCGACTTCCGCGGCGAGCACCTGGACAGCGCCGCTGTTCCGCGTGACCTGGGACGGCGCCGAGATCAATTCCTACACGGTCGTCGGCGACGTCATCGTGACGCCCGTCAACGCCACGGATTTCATCTACTCGTGGCATCTCGGCGGCAGCGCCGGCAGCGAGCGCTTCGCGATGCTCGGCACGAACACCTGCGTTCCGTTCGGCGGCTCCCAAGCCGACTTCACGGGCATGTGGTACGCACCCGCGCAGCCCGGCCACGGCATGGACGTGCTCGCGATGTCCGGCCTGCAGTTCGACGCCTACTATTTCTACGACGACCTCGGCCGTCCGCGCTGGGCCGCTGGCAGCACGTCGAATTTCTCGGCGCATACGGTGCAGACGATGAACCAGATCGCGGGGTTCTGCCCGAGCTGCGCCTACACGCCGACCGTGCCGAGTCCGATCGGTACGTTAACCGTCGACTACGCCAGCGCGACGCAGGGTACGTATGTCGCGGATCTGCATCTGCTGCCCCCGCTGTCGGGTACCTGGACGACGAATCAGCCGATTGCGCGGCTGACAGGCTCGCCCGCGTGTCCGCGGTGATGCAATTCACTTATCGCGTGAGGTCTGACGGAGCTTTGTTTCGGAGCGGAGCGTTCGCTCGCGTCTGACTTTAAGCTAGAGCTTCCGCTCGTCCTGCGGCCGAGCGGAAGCTCTGGCTCTGGGCCTATGCAGCCGCCAACGGCGATAAACGCTCCACAACGAGCGAATCGGCGCGGGCGAAATCGATATCGGCGAGATCGCGCTTGCCGACCGTGAGCTCGCGCAGGATCTCGCGCTGGATTTCCCCGCGCGAATGCGCGAGCGCATACGGCACGCGAGAGAACGTCACCATCCAGTAGCGCGGGACGAAACGCCCCGGGTGGCGTGCGGCGAGCTCGCGTTCGAGTGCGCGCATGAGCAGGAAGTGCGCGTCGGCCACGCTGTCGCGCATCTCGACGTAGTTTTCGAGCGCCATGACCGCGATGGCGTCGGCGTTCGGTCTGCGCCGGCGTTCGAATTCGGAAAAAATCTCTTTTGCATCATTGGCGCCGTTTTCCACGAGTTCGGCGAATTCGACAGCGTCTTCGAAGCCGCAGTTCATGCCCTGGCCGTGGAACGGCACGATCGCATGCGCGGCGTCGCCGATCAGGAGCGCCTGGCCGTCCAAGTGCCAGCGATCGAGATATAGCGTGCCGAGCAGCCCTGTCGGATTCGCCGCGAAATCCTGTTCGAGCGCGGGGATGAGCGGCAGCGCGTCGGCGAAGTCGCGCGCGAACAACGCACGCGCGTCGGCGGGCGTGCGTACGCTCGCGAAGCTCGGCGTGCCGCTGTTCGGCAGGAACAGCGTCACCGTGAAGCTGCCTTCCGCGTTCGGCAGGGCGATGCACATATAGTTGCCGCGCGGCCAGATGTGCAGCGCATGCGGTTCGATCGCGAACGCGCTCTTGACCGACGGCTCCGGACTCAGCGCCGGGATTTCGAGCTCCTTGTAGGCGTGGTCGAGCGGTTCGAAGCGCTCCCCGAGGCTCGTGCGCTGTGCCATGGCGGCGCGCAGAGCCGAACCCGCGCCGTCGGCGCCGATCACGAGCTCGGCGCGATGCGAGCGCATCGTGCCGGCCTCGTCGCAGAGCTGCAATGTGGAATTTTTCCAGTCGACGCCGCTCAGCCGCTGGTCGAAAAACAAGCGAGCGCCGGCGGCTTCCGCCGCGTCGAGCAGGGCCATGTTGAGACTGCCGCGGTTGACGGACCAGATCACTTCGCTGTCGTCGCGTCCGTAGCGCAGGAATTCCGTGTGCCCGTCGAGGTGATGCACCATGCGTCCGCGCATCATCACGGCGATCGGCGTAATGCGCCGCTCCAGGCCCGCCACGCGCAGGCCGTGCCAGCCGCGCTCGGCCAGTGCGAGATTGATCGAGCGGCCGCCGGCGAAGCCCGCCTTGCGCGGATCGGCGCGGCGCTCGAACACGTCCACGGCGAAGCCGCGCTGCGCGAGCAGCGTCGCGGTCAAGGCGCCGACGAGTCCGGCGCCGACGATGGTCATGACCTTGCGTTCGGAAGTCGTCACGTCGTCATTTCACGATAAAAAGACGGGCGCTAGCATGTCAGCCGAAACACGCGACGGCAATTCTCGCTCGTCGCCTCCGCGATGCGCTCGGGCTCCGCGCCGCGCAGCGCAGCGACCGTACGGCACACCTCGACGAGCAGCGCCGGCTCGTTGCGCGCGCCTTGATGGCCGGCGAGCGGCTGGTCCGGCGCGTCGGTTTCGAGCAACAGGAATTCGATCGGCATCGTCGCGACGATGCGGCGCAGACGCCGCGCGCGCTCGTAGGTCACCGGGCCGCCGATGCCGAGACAAAATCCCAATTTCCACAATTGCTGCGCTTGCTCGGGGCTGCCCGAAAAACTGTGCACGACCCCGGACAGCCCCCCGATGCGGCGTATCGCCGCGGTGACCTCGTCGAGCGCGCGCCGCGCATGCAGGACGACGGGCAGCTCGGCTTCGCGCGCGATTTCGAGCTGGCGCGTGAAGTAGCTGCGCTGTGCGTCGGCATCGAGTCCTTCGACGAAGAAATCGAGGCCGCATTCGCCGACCGCGAGAGGCCGCTCGCGGGCGATCCAGCCGGCGAGCTCGTCGAGATGCTCGGGCCGATGCTCGGCGACGAACGTCGGATGCAGGCCGTAAGCGGCGTGAAGGCCGCGTTCCGCGGCGCAGATCGCGCGCAGTTTCGCGAACGAGGCGAGCGTCGTCGCCGGCACGATCTGGCGCGACACGCCGGCCGCGCGCGCGCGCGCGAGCGCCGCGCCGCGATCGGCGTCGAATTCGTCGGCGTCGATGTGCGAATGGCTGTCGACGAGATCGAGCGTCACGGCACGAGCCAGGTCGCCATGCCGAGGAAGAGGCCCATGCTCACGACATCCGTCGCCGTGGTCAGGAAGATGCTCGAAGCCATCGCCGGATCGGCGCCGAGGCGTTTCAATCCGAGCGGCACGGCCGCGCCGGCGACACCGCTCGCGACGCTGCTCAGCGCGAGCGCGACCAGCGTGATGAGCGCGAGCCAGCCCGCCTGCGGATTGTGCTGCAGGTGTGCGATCGCGAACATCGCGGCCGCGGCGACGATGCCGACCAGCACGCCGTTGAGCAGACCGAGCCACGCCTCCTTGAGCATGAGCTTGCGGCCGACGCCGGCCCTGAGCTCGTTGAGCGTGAGCCCGCGCAAGGTCACCGCGAGCGCCTGGCAGCCCGTGTTGCTGCATTGTCCTGACAGCACGGGCAGGAACACCGCGAGCAGCACGATGTGGTTGACCGTGTTCTGGAAGAGACCGACCACGCTCGCGGCGACGAATGCCGTAAGCAGATTGAGCTGCAGCCACGGATGGCGGAACTTGAGCGCGCGCAGCCACGGCGTCGCGGCGCGTTCCTCTTTCTCCACGCCGACCATCGAGCCGGCCTGCGCGCTGATTTCGAACGCCTGCTGCTCGAACAGCACCTGGCCGCGCACCTTGCCGATCAAGCGCCCGTTCGCATCGCACACGGGATACACAGGGAAATGGCGCAACACGACTTCGCGCATCGCATCGACGAGCGTGGTCTCGGGGCGCAGGAAAAACGGTTCGCGGACCATGATGTCCGCGATGCGCGCGCCCGGCGCCGCGTAGAGGAGTTCGCGAAACGTGACCACGCCGACGAGCTCGCCCGTCGCCTCGGTCGCGAACACGTAGGTGATGAGCTGGCGCTTGACGATTTCGCGCATCGCGTCGACGACCTCGGTCACCGGCGTCTGCGGGCGGAACTGCGCCGGCGACGTCTCCATGAGCCGCCCGACGGTGCCCTCGGGATAGTGCCAATCCTTGAGCCACTGCTCGCCTTCGCCGGAAAGCGTGGCCGCCGCGATGCGCCCGCGCCGCTCGGCCGGGAATTTCTCGAGGATGTCGATGGCATGGCCGGGTCCGAGCTCGGCGAGCTCCTGCGCGATCGCGGCGTCGGTCATTTCGGCGAGGCGGTCGGCGGCGCCTTGCGGATCGAGCTCGCGCAGGCGCTCGCTCAAGCGGCGCGGCTGGTCGGTGACGGTCATGCGCTCTCCGGCGATACGTAAAAAGCGCATGCTAACCGACTCGCAGGCCCGTCGTGCGCGCCTGGCGGACGCGGCCGGTTTCGGCACGGTTCACACTGCCTCAGCGAAACTTCCGATCAACCGGAGGCGCGCGATCGCGTTATGAGAAGAATCGCGACAGGAAACGAATCTCAACGAGGGCGAACACCATGATGCGTATGAAAGCAATGTTGATCCTGCTGCTGGTGGCGACGATGGGCCTCGGCGGCTGCGTGGCCCCGCCGCCGCGCGAGCGCGTGGTCTATCACGAAGGCAGCACGCAGGAACCGAGCGGCCGCAGTTGCTATCACTGCGGTACCGTACGCGATATCGATCAGGTCGAGATCCGCCAGGGCAACACGGGCGGCGGCGCCGTGCTCGGCGCGATCATCGGCGGCGTGATCGGCAACCAGTTCGGCCGCGGCAGCGGCCGTGCGGCGGCGACGGCGGCCGGCGTGGTGGGCGGCGCCGTGGTCGGCAACTCCGTCGAAGAGAACAACGCGCGCGCCGCGTCCGGATACGCTTGGCGCTTCCGCGTCGAGCTCGACGACGGCCGCTGGGCGACCGTCACGCAGTACCAGAACCCCGGCTTGCACCCCGGCGACCGCGTCGCCATCCATCGCGATCATCTCGAACCGCTGGCGCGCTGAGCGAGCGCACCGGCGAGCGGCCGGCCCGGAGACGCCCTGCGCGTCTCCGGGCCGCGGGCGTGCAGGACAGGCCGCGTCGCGCTAGCATGCGCGTGACGGAGCCCGCACGGGAGTGAGGCGGCCATGGCGAACGCGCGTTCGCGCTACGACACGATTGCGGCTTATCTCGAGCGCGCCCACGAAGCGCAGCCGGGCCTGCTGTACGGCAAACCCTGCGTCATGCACGAAGGCAAGGCGTTCGCCGCCTACCAACCCGACGCCATGGCGTTCCGCCTGCACGGGCGGCACCTCGACCAGGCGCTTGCGATACCCGGCTCGCACGGCTGGGATCCGCTCGGCGGCGCTGCGAATTCGCCGGGCTGGGTGCTGATCCCGGCGACTCACGTGCTGCGCTGGGACCGCCTGGCGCTCGATGCGCTGCGCTGCGCGAAGGAAGCGAGCGAGCGCCGGGTGTCGTATCGGCCTGCACCGCCGCGTCCGGAGCCCGCGCCCGAACCTCCGCCGTCGACTCCGGCCAGCCTCGCCGAACGCGTCGCCATGGCGCTGAGCTCGGGGTTGCGCACGCTCACGTTGTCGCGCGGCGAATAGACGGGAACGTCCACATTTCCACTTTGTGCGGACTCGGGGAGCGGCGATGGGCGGCCGCTGGGCGCCCGCGCCGCCACCACGTCCGGCGCGTGTTCGATGCGGCGCCGACTTCTGCCCGATCGCGCCGAAGCGTATGCTGCAAGGTGCCGGGCGACCGGCGTGCCGGTCGCCGAGTCCGGCTGCTCGGTCCGCTATCGCCCCGGGGAGGAGGCGTATAAATGGGTGCTCTGCCGCTCGAAGAAATCTGTTTGCGCATCGGCACGGCGCTGCTCGTCGGCGCCGTGATCGGCATCGAACGCCATTTGCACGACCAAGCCGCGGGCTTGCGCACGCACACGCTCGTCGCGCTCGCGGCCGCGCTGGCGGTGCTCATGACGATCTCGCCCGGCGCGTCGCCCACTGATCTGTTCGCGGCGCAGAGCCGCGTGTTGCAGGGTCTCATGACCGGCATCGGGTTCTTGGGAGCCGGCGTCATCGTGCGCTCGGACCGCGAGCGCACGATTCACGGACTCACCACGGCCGCCGCGATCTGGCTCACTGCGGCCGGCGGGGCATTGTGCGGCGCGGGGCGACTACGCGAAGTGGCGTGCGGACTGATCGGCGTGGTCATCGTGCTCGTGATCGGCGGGCCGATCGAGGACGCGTTCCAGCGCGCCTTCGGCCGCCGCAAAGAGGGCGGCACCGGACCCGGCGACGGGAAAACGGATCAGTCCGCGCGGTAGAAACCGTGGTCGCCGATCACGGCGAGCGGGCTGCCCTTTGCCCAGGCCGGCGGCGTGGTGTTCACGGCGAAGAAGTGGTCGGCGCGCGGCACCACGTCCAGGCGCCAGTTCGCGGGCAGCTCCCACATGTCGATGACGAGTCCGGCGACGAGCCACGCCTCGCGCCATGAATCCACATCTGTAAGAATGTAATTTTTGCTCATTGTGGACAAAGCAAATTGTCCACGCGCGGTCAATACGGAACAGAGCGAGCTGCCCCATTGGCCGCTTTCGCGGCGGCGCATGGCGACCTCGGCCACCGCCATCTGGCCGACGATGGATTCGCTGCGCGCTTCGAGATAGACGGTCGCAGCCAGGCACGCGCGATCGCTCACGGGGTTGTGGAAAGTCGATGCCAGCCAAAGTATCCAAGCCAGTTTCATCGGACGCACCTCTCGGGATTTTTCGAAATCGCGACAGCAAGAAAGGGCGTCGCAGCACATGTGCCGCGCCAGCCCCCTCGCTTACGACGCTCGTGGCGCCGCGGGTAATCGTCCGGCCGGGTTCTGCCCTGGTCCGGAAGGAACGCGGGATCGTTTCGATCCCCGCCGCGGCGCACTCCCGTGGGCCGCGACGTAGGCGTCGGTGTGGAGGCCGGCGCCGGTGAATCTCGTTGCCGCCGGTGCTGAGACCGGCTGAGCTTGCCGCTCTATCGCGCAAGCGCGGACGAGCGGGCGCGGATTATAGCCACAATCCGCGCCGCGAGTAAAGCGACGTTAAGATTTCGTGAGCGTTGCGCTTTTTCCACATCGCGCAGAAATGCGCAATGTGGAATTGTGCGCAGGTCGGCCGGCTTACTTGCGGACGAAGCTCTTGAGGAGTTCCTCGGACCCTTCGTATTCCTTCGCGCTGGCCGCGACGAATTTGCTGATGCCGAGCTCGAGCAGGAGCTTCGATGCGTCCGCGTCGGTGTCGAGCTTGAGCAGGGCCTCGCGCACCTTCTCGCGCAAGTCGGCGGGAACCGTCGGCGCGGCGGTGATGCATTGTCCGGCGAACTGGCGCGACGTCTTTACCGAGGTGACGTTCGGATACTGGTCCTTGAGGGAGGTGGGGATGATCGCGCCGTCGGCATCGCCGGCGAAGATCGATTCCACCGCGTCCTTCCACGACGGCGAGGACGAGCGGATGTCGGGCTGCGAAACCGGATTCGGATAGAACTCGATGAGCAGGGTATAGCCGAGGCTCGGCGCGGACATGGTGGCGATGGCGTGTCCGACGAGCACGCTCGGCCCTTTGTTGCCGCCTTCGAGATTGGTCACGAGCGTGTAGCTCGTCTTCTCCGCGGTGCGCACGAGCGGCTCGTAGTGGCCGTGCTGGATGCGATAGTCCGTGAGGTGCGCTTCGTCGAACGCGAAGTCCGCCTTCGCCCCGGCCTGGATGTCGCGCCAGTAGAAGTGGTAGTTGCGCGCCGGGGTCAGCGTGAAGTGCTGGCCCGTGGACTTGCCGAGATAATCCATGAGCGGCTTGTAGATCTCCTGGATGCGCTCGGGCGGATAATCGGGCTCGATGGTAAAAGTATAATCTGCAGCGATCGCGCGGCCGCCGCCGGCGGCGCACGCGAGCGTCATCGTTGCAAAAGCGGCTCGGCGAAGCCGCGTAACGCCTGCTCTCGTTTTCATTGTCGTCCCCCCATGGATCGCGCTATAGCACGAATCTGCCGGAAAGGCGAGACGCACCGCGCAAAAAAATGCCCGGGCGATCAAGCGACGATCAGCTAAAGCGAGAAACGACTTTAAATTCGCCGGCGGCATCGTCCCCGGCGATCAGGAGCGCCTCCTGGCGACCGTCTTCGTTGCGCGCGGACATGACGGCGAGCGGGCCGTTGTCGCCCGAACCCGGCACGGTCGCGCCCGTTTCGAGGGCGGTCTCGTGTCGGAATTCGACGTGCTGAAGCACCCGCTTGTTGCCGCCCTTGAAATGCAGGCGCGCCATGACTTCCTGGCCCGGGTAGCAGCCCTTGCGCACGCTCACGGCGCCGAGCCGCTCGAGGCCCAGCCATTGCGGCAGTGCGCGCTCGGCGAGCGCCGGTGGAACTTCGGGTAGTCCGGCGCGGATGTCGGCGAGACGCCAGCGTTCGAGCGCTGCCGCGCCGCCGAGGCCCGCCGGCCCGAGCAGGCAGATGCGTACAGGCGTGCCCGGTACGGAGAAGCCGCAGAGATCGCCGTGATACAGGATCGCACCGGGGGCGGGAATGCCGCCGAGCGCTCCGTGCGCTTCGTCCGCGTTCACGCCGTAGGCGGCCACGCCTGAGACGGCGCGCAGCTCGACCTTGGCGCGCAGCACGTAGGGCGCGAGCGCCGCGCGCAGCGTCGTCGCGTCGCCGCCGCGCAATACGAGCCGCAGGCGATCCTCGGATTCGCGCATCAGCGCAAAAAAATAGCGCACGCGTCCTTGCGGGGTGAGCCAGGCGCTCCACTGCCACTGCCCGACGGCCAGCGACGCCACGTCGCTCGAGAACTGCGCATGCGCGAATGCGCGCGCGTCGCCGCCGGCGATGTCGAGCAACTCGGGTGGCGGCAGGGCGATCATGTGCGAGGCGTCCGGCGGTACAATGCATCAATGTAGGTACGCGCACGCGGACGATCAAGCGTGTTGTCAGATGCGAGAGCGCGTATTAGGCTTTGCGCCGAATCACGAGGCCGACATGCCGGATCCAGGGAAACCCGAAACGCCGCCGGAGCAGGACAGCGCAGCCGCAACGCCGGCCAACGCCGCCACGCCGCCGGTGGAGATCGGGGGACGTGGCGGCCTCGAGCCCACGCGCTACGGCGATTGGGAAAAGAACGGTCGGTGCATCGATTTCTGATTCGCTCCGCGCGAATCGCGATTTGAACCCGCTTCGGCAGTCAGCAGGAACGCACGCCATGCCGCAACATCCGCGCCCGCTTTCACCGCATCTGGACGTCTACCGTTGGCAGCTCACGATGACGCTGTCGATCCTGCATCGCGCGACGGGCATCGCGCTCGCCGTCGGCACGCTGCTGTTCATCGCCTTGCTCGTCGCGCTCGCCGCGGGGCCGGAGAGCTACGCCGCGGTGCAATCGTTCTGCGCGTCGAAGCTCGGGCTCGTCCTGATCGCCGGCTGGAGCTGGTCGCTGTGCCTGCATCTATGCAACGGCATCCGCCACCTCGCCTGGGACACGGGCTGGGGCTACGAAGTGCCGCGCGCCCGCGCCACGGGTTGGGGCGTGGTCGTCGTGAGCACGCTCATGACCGTGCTGATCTGGGCGTGCGTGTTCGCGCGCGGGGGTGTGGCATGACGACCTCGGGACTCGGCAATCCGCAACTCCAGGCGCCGCTCAAGCGCGTTCGCGGCTGGGGTTCGTCGAAGAGCGGCACCGGCCATTTCATCATCCAGCGCATCACGGCGCTCGCGCTCGCGCCGCTGTGCCTATGGGCGATATGGCTCGCGCTCGCGCTCGTGCACGCCGACTACGCGCATGCGCGCGCGCTCGTGCATCAGCCGGTCAACGCGGTTCTGCTGGTCGGATTGGCGATCGCGCTGTTCTGGCACGCGCAGCTCGGACTGCAGGTCGTGGTCGAGGACTACGTGCACACGCGGCTGACCGAAGTCGTGCTGCAGCTCCTCATCAAGTTCTTCTGCCTGCTCGGCGCCATCGCCAGCGTGCTGGCGGTCGTGCGCGTCGCGCTGTGATACGCAAAACAGGAAAAGTATAAAAATGCAAGCGTACAAGATCGAGCAGCACAAGTACGACGTCGTCGTGGTCGGCGCCGGCGGCGCCGGCCTGCGCGCGACATTCGGCCTCGCCGAAAAAGGCCTCGCCACGGCCTGCCTGACCAAGGTGTTCCCGACGCGCTCGCACACGGTGGCGGCGCAAGGCGGCATCTCGGCCGCGCTCGGCAACATGGGCGAGGACGACTGGCGCTTCCACTTCTACGACACGATCAAGGGCTCGGACTGGCTCGGCGACCAGGACGCGATCGAGTACATGTGCAAGAACGCGCCGGCCGCGGTCATCGAACTCGAACACTACGGCGTGCCGTTCAGCCGCACCGACGCCGGGAAGATCTATCAGCGTCCGTTCGGCGGCATGACCACGCACTACGGCAAGGGCACCGCACAGCGCACCTGCGCGGCAGCCGACCGCACCGGCCACGCGATGCTGCACACGCTCTACCAACAGGCACTAAAACACGATGCGCGGTTCTACATCGAGTATTTCGCACTCGATCTGATCTTCGACGACGAAGGCGTGTGCCGCGGCGTGCTCGCGCTCGACATGGGGGAGGGCACGCTGCACCTGTTCCGGGCGCACGCCGTCGTGCTCGCGACGGGCGGCTACGGACGCGCGTATTTCTCCGCGACCTCGGCGCACACCTGCACGGGCGACGGCGGCGGCATGGTGCTGCGCGCCGGCCTGCCGCTGCAGGACATGGAATTCGTGCAGTTCCATCCGACCGGCATCTACGGCGCCGGCTGCCTGATCACGGAAGGCGTGCGCGGCGAGGGCGGATATCTGACGAACTCGAAAGGCGAGCGCTTCATGGAGCGCTATGCGCCGAACGCCAAGGATCTCGCCTCGCGCGACGTCGTGAGCCGTGCGATGACGATCGAGATCCGCGAGGGCCGCGGCGTCGGCGAGCACAAGGATCACATCCATCTCAACTTGCAGCACCTCGGGCCCGAAGTGATCCACGAGCGTTTGCCAGGCATCGCCGAAACCGCGCGCATCTTCGCCGGCGTCGACGTCAGCAAGGAGCCGATCCCCGTACTGCCGACCGTGCACTACAACATGGGCGGCATCCCGACGAACCATCACGCCGAGGTCGTGCGCAAGATCGGCGACAACCCGAATGCGGTGGTGCCCGGCCTGTTCGCAGTCGGCGAGGCCGCCTGCGTATCGGTGCACGGCGCGAACCGGCTCGGCTCGAATTCGCTGCTCGATCTCGTGATCTTCGGCCGCGCCGCGGCGGAACGCGCCGGCGAGATCATCAAGCACGGCGCGCCGCACAAAGACCTGCCGTCCTCGATCTGCGACGCCGCGCTAGAAAACTTCGATCGCATCCGCAACGCGCAGGGCGACCGCGCGACGGCCGACATCCGCCTCGACATGCAGCGCATCATGCAGAAGGATGCCGCCGTGTTCCGCACCGGCGAAACGCTCAAGGAAGGCTGCGCGAAGATCTCCGCAGCGTTCGACTCGTTCGCGCAGGTCAAGGTCAGCGATCGTTCGCTCGTGTGGAATTCCGATCTCGTCGAGACGCTCGAATTGCAGAATCTGCTCG
This sequence comes from Rudaea sp., assembly GCA_035650835.1. Taxonomy (GTDB): domain Bacteria; phylum Pseudomonadota; class Gammaproteobacteria; order Xanthomonadales; family Rhodanobacteraceae; genus Rudaea. The sequence goes on from DASRGX010000089.1 coordinate 13,583, forward strand.
CCCAGGCCGTCGCGACGATGCATTCGGCCGAGCAGCGCCACGAAAGCCGCGGCGCGCACGCGCGCGAGGATTTCAAGGACCGCGACGATGCGAACTGGATGAAGCACACGCTCGTCTCGGTCGACGCCAAGGGCAGGACCAGCTTCGATTTCCGCCCCGTGCACATGACGACGCTGACCAAGGACGTCGAGCCCGTGCCGCCCAAGGCGAGGACGTATTGAAAGTCCGGGAGTCGGGATTTGGGATTCGGGATTGGCGAGAACCAGCCCGGTCCACCCGAATCCCGAATCCCGAATCACCAATCCCGGATCAAAGCCATGGCCGAATTCACGCTCCCCAAAAATTCCAAAGTGCAAAAAGGGAAAAAGTACCCGGCCAAGGCGGGTGCCAAGAACGTGCGCACGTTCCGCATCTACCGCTGGAATCCAGACGACGGCCAGAACCCGCGCGTCGACGAGTACGAAGTCGATCTCGCCGCCTGTGGACCGATGGTTCTCGACGCGCTGATCAAGATCAAGAACGAGATCGACGCTACGCTCACGTTCCGGCGTTCGTGCCGCGAGGGCATCTGCGGCTCGTGCGCGATGAACATCGACGGTACCAACACGCTCGCCTGCACGAAAGCGATTTCGGATTGCCGCGGCGACGTGAAGATCTATCCCCTGCCGCACATGGACGTGGTCAAGGACCTCGTGCCGGACCTCACGCATTTCTACGCGCAGTACGCCTCGATCAAACCCTGGATACGCACGCAGAGCGCGCCGCCGCCGGACAGCGAGCGCCTGCAATCCAAGGAGGACCGCGCCAAGCTCGACGGTCTCTACGAATGTATACTTTGTGCGTGCTGCTCGACCTCGTGCCCGAGCTACTGGTGGAATAGCGACCGCTATCTCGGCCCGGCGATCCTCTTGCAGGCGTACCGCTGGATCAACGATTCGCGCGACGAGGACACCGGCGCGCGCCTCGACGATCTCGAGGACCCGTTCAAGCTCTACCGCTGCCACACCATCATGAACTGCGCCAACACCTGCCCGAAAGGACTCAATCCCGCCAAGGCGATCGGCGAGATCAAGAAGCTGCTCGTCGAACGCAAGGGCGTTTGAACCCCTGCGATCGTCCGATTCGCACCTGGCGCGCGCCGGACGCGCATGGCACGCTGCGGGAAAAATCGCGGAAGGAGCGACGGGGATGGACGTACGCCTGATCTATTGGCCGGCCGTGGCGATGGCGGCGCTGACGATGGTCGTGTGGTTCCGCATGTACACGATGCGCGTCGCGCAGATGCGGCGCGAGCGCATCCATCCGCAGGCCGTGGCGACGTCGGCTGAGGCCGCGGCCAAGCTCACCGACAGCCGTGGCGCCGACAACTTCCGCAATCTGTTCGAGCTGCCGGTGCTGTTCTACCTCGCGCTCGTCGTCGCCGCGCAGACGGGGCAGGTGAACGCGCTGACGCTCGGCCTCGCCTGGATTTTTGTCGCGCTGCGCATCGCACACAGCGCCATCCACTGCACCTACAATCGCGTCATGCACCGTTTTTACGCGTACCTCGCCGGCGGCTTCACGCTGTGGATCCTCTGGGCCGCGCTCGCGTTCGGCCTCTTGCGATGAGCGAGGAGGCTCGCCTGCGCTGGCGCTGCCGCCGCGGCATGCGCGAACTCGACCAGCTGCTCGGCTGGTATCTCGACGCGCGCTACGGCAGCGCCGACGACGCGCAAAAGGCGGCATTTTCCACTTTGCTCGAACAGCAGGACCCCGATCTTTGGATTTGGCTCAGCGGCCGCGACGCGCCGCCCGAGCCGCGCTGGAAGCGCATCGTCGATGAAATCCGCACGCGCGATCGCGTTTGAATACCGGCCCTCGCGCGTGCTGGCGGGCATCGTCGCCGCGGCTTCCGTCGCTGCACTCTGCGCCGCCGCCGCGAGCGGCATGCCGACGTCGGCAAAAATGTTCGTCTGCACGCTTGGCGGCATCTATGCGATTTTCGCGCTGCGCCGCTTTCTGCGACCGCGCTTCGTACGCGCGCAGTGGCGCAGCGACGGCCCATGGCGGCTCGTCGACACGCAGGACCGCATCGAACCCGCGGATCTGCACGAAGCGGTCGCGCTCGGGCCATTGATCGTGCTCGATCTCGCGCTCGCGCGGCGACGGCGGTTCCGCGTCGTGCTGCTGCCGGACAACGCACCGTTCGAGCTCAGACGCCGCTTGCGCGTGCGATTGGCGGGAAACTTTGTGCCGAAGCCGGCCGATTCCGGCGAGGGCACGTGATTTTCTTCCGGTGCAAGGGAGCGTCTGCCGACGTAACGCCGCATAAAAAAGGGCCCGGTTCGTCAGAACCGGGCCCGTACCAGCGTCCTTGCTTGCCCTGAAGCTCCGTTGGGAGTCCGGATAAGCGGTGGTCCGTTCGAGACTTACTGGAAGCGGTACTCGGCGCTGACCGACACGAGGTTCGGGTCGAGGTTCAGGCCGTTCTTGTCGGTCTTGTAGTAGTCGTAGTTGAGGCCGACGCTGAAGTTGTTGTTGAAGTCGTAGCCGAAGCCGGCACCCGCGTAGTACTTGGTGCTCGTGTCGTCGACGTAGACGGGCGTCGTCGAGGTCAGGTACGCGCCTTTCACGTCGCCGCGGAAGAGGCCGCCGCGCGCGCTCACGTACCAATTCGGCGTCACGTTGAAGTGGCCGTTCACGCCGGCAGTCCAACCGTCGACCTTGGCGCGCGGCAGACCCTGTCCGGCGAACGCATCCTTGGTGTCGAACTTGCCGAGTGTCGTGTAGCCGCCTTCCACGCCGAGCGCGACCGAGGGGTTGATCGCCCAGCGGTAACCGACGTTCACGCCGCCGGCCGTGTCGTTGTCGTCATAGATGCCCTTGCTGAGGTTCGACTGGCCGATGTTGCCGTTGACGAAGAAGCCGCCGTTGTCGCTGCCGGCAGCGTGGCTCAATGCGGGAACGGCGCCCAGGGCGGTGGCGGAAAGGGCGATTGCGAACAGGGTATTTTTCATGTTTTTCTCCAACTAATGGGGGTAAGTGGATCAGACAACGCCGCTTTTTGTTCCACGGGCGGCTCTGTCTGCGACAACAGGTGCGGGCGGAAGATGCGATTTCAATACTGGCCGGTTTAGAAAATATTCAGGTACCCGAACGGCAGCCGGCCGGCCTGCGCGCCGACGCTTGCGATCGGCAGGCGGCTCGGGCACTCTGCGCGTCCGCGCACGCGCCCGCGCAAAGGACTACCCGGCCGATGTTCCGCCCGCTAGAGCTCTTCATCGGCCTGCGCTACACGCGCGCCAAGCGCCGCAACCACTTCATCTCGTTCATCTCGCTCGTGTCGATGCTCGGCATCGCCGTGGGCGTCATGGCGCTGATCACGGTCATCTCGGTCATGAACGGGTTCGAGAAGGAGCTCACCGACCGCATCCTCGGCATGGTCGCGCACGTCACGATCTCGGGCGTCGGCGAGAGCGTGAGCGACTGGGAAGGCGCGATCGCGCGTGCGAAGCAGAACCCGCGCGTGCGCGGCGCAGCGCCCTACGTGGAGCGGCAAGCGATGCTGGAAGGCGCGCGCGTGAGCGGCGCCATCGTGCGCGGCGTGCTGCCGGAACGCGAGCCCGAGGTTTCCGAGCTCGACCGCAAGATGGTCAAGGGCCGCCTCGACGCGCTGAAGCCCGGGGCGTTCGGCATCGTGCTCGGCAACGAGCTCGCGATGCAGCTCGGCGTCGGCGTGGGCGACAAGGTCACCGTCATCACGCCCGAAGTCAACGCGACGCCGATCGGCGCCGTGCCGCGGCTGCGCCGCTTCGATGTCGTCGGCATCTTCTCGGTCGGCTTCCAGGAGTACGACGAAGGCCTCGCGATCGTGCACATGGACGATGCCGAGCGCCTGTTCCAGCTCGACGGTCCGACCGGCATCCGCTTGAAACTGGACAGTCCGTTCGACGCCTGGGACACGGGGCGCGAGCTCGCACAGGAGCTCGGCCGTTTCTATCGCGTGCAGGACTGGCGCGAAGGGCATGCCAACTTCTTCCGCGCCGTAGCGATGGAGAAGAAGGTCATGTTCATCATCCTGTCGCTGATCGTCGCAGTGGCCGCGTTCAACCTCGTCTCGACGCTGGTCATGCTCGTGACGGACAAACAGGCCGACATCGCCATTTTGCGCACGTTGGGCATTTCTCCACAAAGCATCATGGGGGTGTTCATGGTGCAGGGCGTGATCGTCGGCGCCTTCGGCATCCTGCTCGGCGTGGTCGGCGGCGCCGCGCTGGCCCTCAATTTGCCGGCGCTCGTCAAATGGATCGAGCACACGTTCGGTGTGGAGTTCCTCTCGCCCGACGTCTACTACATCAGCGAAGTGCCTTCCGACATGCACTGGAGCGACGTCGGCTGGATCGCGGCCGTCGCCTTCGTGTTCTGCCTGTTCGCGACACTGTATCCCGCGCGGCGCGCGGCGAAGACGCAGCCGGCCATGGCGCTGCGCTATGAGTGACGCGAGCGCATTGCTTATCCGCACGGCGCGCGAGGCCGACGCACCCGTGCTGTGCGCCGCGGAACGCGAGACGGCACGCCTCCCGGCGCGCCTGCTGTCGCAACCGCACGAGCTAAGCGAGGCAGCGTTCGCGCAGAAGATCGCCGAAGTCGGCGAAAACTACCTCGTTGCCGAAAACGGGGGCACGATCGTGGCACACGCGTTCCTCGATTTCGCAGGGCCGCTCGCCGCGCTCGCTCATGTGCGGACGCTGACGATCTGCGTGCATCCGGGGCATACGGGACAAGGCGTCGGACGCGCGTTGATCGGGGCGCTGCTCGACCGCGGACGCGCAAGCGAAGACATCGAGCGCATCGAGCTGCGCGTGCGCGAGACGAATGCCGCAGCGATCCATCTTTACGAGACATGCGGCTTCGCCGAGGAAAGCCGGTTTCGGCGCCGCGTCAAGCTGCCGGACGGCCGCTTGATCGACGACATCGGCATGGTCTGGTTCCGTTCGCAAACACTTGGATTTTCGCGATGAATGCCGCCGACACCGTATTGCGCGCCGACGGCGTGGCCAAGACCTACCAAGAAGGCGATCTGCGCACCGACGTGCTGCGCGACGTGAGCTTCGCGCTCGCGCGCGCCAGCACGCTCGCGATCGTCGGTGCGTCGGGTGCCGGAAAAAGTACACTTTTGCACATCCTCGGCGGGCTCGACACCGTGAGTGCCGGCGAGGTCGAGATCGAGGGTCGTGCATTGTCGAAGCTTTCCGATCGCGAGCGCGGCGTCGTGCGCAACCGCTCGCTCGGCTTCGTGTACCAGTTCCACCATCTGCTGCCGGAGTTCACCGCGCTCGAGAACGTGGCGATGCCGCTTCTGATCCGCGGCGCGGCGATCCCGGAGGCGAAGTCGCAGGCAGCGGGGCTGCTCGAGCGCGTGGGCCTCGGCAAGCGCCTCCAGCACAAGCCGGGCGAGCTCTCGGGCGGCGAGCGCCAGCGTTGCGCCGTGGCGCGCGCGCTCGTGACACGGCCGGCCTGCGTGCTCGCCGACGAGCCGACCGGCAACCTCGACGAGAAGAATGCGGCGCAGGTCTACGCGCTGATGCTCGAGCTCAACCGCGAGATCGGCACGAGCCTCGTGCTCGTGACCCACGATCACGGCCTCGCCCGGCGCATGGACCGCGTTCTGGAATTGCACGACGGAGCATTGCGCGACGCGGTCTAACGGCCGCCGAACGGGGAGATCACGATGTCAGGGACGACGGCGCCAGCCGCCGCGCAGGGCGCGATCGCGTCCGCGCGTTTTCCATTTGTGGATTTGTTCACGTGGCCGGCAGCGCTCGCGCTGCTCGCCGGCGCCACGGCGGCGCAAGCCGCACCGGCGCTGCCGGCGCGCTGGTGCGATGTGCTGCTCGCGCTCGTCGGCCTCGCGCTGATGTGGCGGCGGCCGGGCGTGCGCTGGCTCGGCTACGCGCTGCTCGGCGCCGGCTGGACGCTGCTGCGCGCCGATGTCGCGTTGTCGGAGCGCCTGCCTGCGCCGCTCGAAGGCGAGGACGTCGTCGTCGAAGGCCGTATCGTCGGACTGCCGCGCGTGCAGGACGATTCCGCGCGATTCGACTTCGCCGTCGCCACCGCCGAGCTCGACGGCGCGCCGATTTCGCTCGCCGGGCGCCTGCGCCTCGGCTGGTACGACGACGCGCCGGCGCTCGCGCCCTGCGCGCATTGGCGCCTCCTCGTGCACGTCAAGCGTCCGCGCGGGCTCATCGATCCGGGCGCCTTCGATTTCGAGCGGTACGCGCTCGAGCAGGGCGTCGTGGCCACGGGTTACGTGCGCGACGATGCGCGCAACGCCGATCTCGGCGATGCCGGCGTCTGCATCGACGGCCTGCGTGCGCGCATCCTCGCGGGCATCGATGCTGCGTTCGACCCCGGACCCGTTCCGCATCTGCTGCGTGCGCTCGCGTTCGGCGATCAACAGGCCATGGACGAGCACGAGTGGGCGGTCGCACGCGCGACCGGCATTCCGCACCTCATCGCGATCTCGGGGCTGCACATCGCATTGTTCGCGAGCATCGGCGTGCTGCTCGTGCGCATCGCCTGGAAGATCGCGCCGCGCGTCGTGCTGCGCTGGCCCGCGCCGATCGTCGAAGCGCTCGCGGGGCTCGTCTTCGCCGTGACGTACGCGATCGTCGCCGGATTCGGCCTGCCCACGCAGCGCGCACTCGTGATGATCGCCGCCGTGCTCGCGGCAACCTTGGCGCGGCGTGCGCGGGCACCGGTGCAGGGCCTTGCGCTGGCGCTCGTCGTGCTGATCGCCTGGAATCCGCTCTGCGTGCTGAGCGCAGGTTTTTGGCTCTCGTTCGTCGGCGTCGCCTGGCTCATGTTCTGCCTCGGCGGAGGCCGCCGGCCGCTGCCGCGCTGGCGCGAGCTCGTGCGTGCGCAGGGCGTGGCGAGCATCGGCCTCTTGCCGCTCGGCATCTGGTTCTTCGGCCAAGGCTCGCTCGTCGGTCCGCTCGCGAACTTCGCGGCCGTGCCGCTCATCTGTTTCTGCATCTTGCCGGCGACGGTGTTCGGCGCGCTGATCACGCTGGTTTCGCCGACTGCAGGCGCGCCGCTGCTGCATCTCGCCGGCGCCGCCATGCAGGCGCTCTGGTGGGCGCTCGAGCGCATGGCGTCGTGGCCTGCCGCGCTGCATTATTTCCCGGAACCGTCCGTGTGGGCGCTTGCGCTCGGCTCGATCGGCGCGCTGTGGCTGCTCGCCCCGCGCGGCGTGCCGGCGCGCGGCCTCGGTATACTTTTGCTATTGCCGCTCGTGTGGCCCGCGCGGCCCGCGCTCGGCGACGGCGAATTCGATGCCTATGTGCTCGACGTCGGACAGGGTCTCGCCGTCGTCGTGCGCACGCGTGAGCACACGCTCGTCTACGACACCGGAGCGCGCCATCCGTCGGGATTCGATCTCGGCGAGGCCGCCGTCGTGCCCGCGCTGCACGCCCTCGGCGTCGAGCGCATCGACAAGCTCGTCGTGAGCCATGGCGACAACGATCACGCCGGCGGCGCCGCTGCGGTGCTGGCGGCCTTTCCTGGCGCCGAAGTCGAATCGGGCGAACCGCAACGGCTCAGCGTGGCCGCAGCGCAGTGCCGCGCGGGTGAGGCCTGGCGCTGGAACGGCGTCGCGTTCCGCGTCGTGCATCCGCACGAGCCGTTCGCCGCGCGCGGCAACGATCGCTGCTGCGTGCTCGAAGTGCGCAGCGGCGCGAGCGCGCTCCTGCTGAGCGGCGACGTGACGAGTGCCGTCGAAGGCGAAGTCGCCGATGCGCTCGCACCGGCCGCACCGCACACCGTGCTGCAAGTGCCGCATCACGGCAGCCGCACCTCGTCGAGCCAGGGCTTGCTCGACGCGCTCGCGCCGGAGCTCGGCGTCGTATCGGCCGGCTACCGCAACCGTTTCAACCACCCGCAGCCCGAGATCGTCGCGCGCTACCGCGATGCCGGCATCGCCTTGCTGAACACGGCGGACGGCGGCTTCGTGCATCTGCGCGCCACCGCGGACGGCGTGCGCGTGATCGAACTCGGCCGACGCGACCGCCATCCTTACTGGCGCGAATGAATCAGGGCGGATGCCCGAACAGCGTGCGCAGTGCCGCGCTCAGACTCGGCGCCCGCACGACGTCGCGGCCGAGATTCGCCCATTCGTGGAACGCGATGCGTGCCGGGTTGTAGGTCTGCACCGGCTTGGTCAGACCGTAGCGCAGCGTCACTTCTTCGCGCGTCGCCGCGAATGTGCCGAACAGGCGATCGAACACGATGAGCACGCCGCCGAAATTGCGATCGATGTACTCCGGATTGCTCGCGTGGTGCACGCGATGATGCGCCGGCGTGTTGAACACCCATTCGAGCGGACCGAGCCGCGGGATCAGCTCGGTGTGCAGCCAGAACTGATAGAGCAGATTCAGCGACACCGCGACGAGCACGGCCTGGAGCGGAAACCCGATCCAGACGAGCGGCGCGAAGAAGATCGCACCGCCGCTAACGCCCGAGGTCCAGCCGAGCCGGTACGCAGCGGAAAAATTGTAGGCGTTGCTCGAGTGGTGCACCGCGTGCGTAGCCCACAGCCAGCGCACGCGGTGATCGGCGCGATGCAGCCAGTAATAGCAGAAGTCCTGGGCCACGACGAGCGCCGGCCACGACCACCAATGATGCATCGAAATGTCGCCGACGCGCCGCTGCGCGACGACGGCGAGGATCGCGCCGGCGAGGCCGAACCCCACGACGCGGTTGATGAACAAACGCCCGAGCGCATCGCCGAGCGACGCGAAATAGGCGCGCCAATCGTAGCTGCGCCGTGCGACGAGCGAGAGATAACCGCCTTCGAGCGCGGCAGCGAGCACGAACAGCGGCAGGACCAAGAGGAGCACGCGCGCTTGCGGCATGTCGGCACCTCCTCAATCGGCGTCGGCGTTGCGCGCCGCGCGAAGCTTCTTGAGATACGCCGCGATCTCGGGAGTCGACAGCTTGCCGTCGTGGTCGGTATCGATCTCGTCGAAATGGGCGGCGAGCTTGGGCATGCCCTTGGCCGCTTCGTCGCGGCTGAGATAGCCGTCGTGATCCGTATCGGCCGCGGCGATGCGCTCGCGCAGCCGTTGGCCGGCGTCGCCGCGACTCGCGTTCGCCGCCTGCGCCGACGATGCGACGCCGGCGGCGAGCAGTACGGCAGCGAGAGTGGCGCGGAAGATCTCGTGCATGTGCGTGCTCCTGTCCTTGTGCTGTGCGCCCGATCGGGGGCGTCCAGCGGCACGTTACAACGCTCGGCACGCGCAGGTATTTCGCGCGTGCGCACGAATTGTGAGCAGTTGTTGCGCGCCGCTTCCGCTTGCTAACGCACATGGGCGCGTTTGGATTACAGGGCCGGCAGGAGCCAGCGGAGAGGGGCTCTACTCAAACACGACCAGCGCGGCAACGACCTTTCCTTGCGGTTGACGGACCAGGGACAGCCGCCCGGTCCGCGTGACGATGCTGCCGTCTGCGTGTTTCGCGGGAAAGGGCCCGGCTATGCCTTCCGCGGCTGCGGTGCCGGACTCGAACGCGCGACGGAAACCCTTCCAGTGCGCGTCGCGGTGTTCATCGGGAACGATGAGATCGAGAAGCTGGCCGACGGCCTGATCGACGCGATAGCCGAACATCGCGGTAGCGCCGCTGCTCCAGTAGCGGATGACGCCCCGGCGATCGGCGAGGATGATGGCTTCGGCTTCCATAGGCTCACCTGCACGCGGACCTGGATTCGAACTGCTTGGCCGCTCAGTCGATTCCGAAATCAGACGCACCGGGGAGCATTTCCTTACGCGATCCCCGCTTACACCGACAGCCCCGCATCGCCCTCTACGACGGTCTGCCGCATCTGCGGCCTTTCGCCCGCTTTCCACAGCGGCACTTCGTGGCGGACGCGATAGCGCAGCGGGCCGCCGTCCGCGCTCGTGCTGCGTTCGATCGGCCGTGGAATGCAGACGAACTCGGTCACCATCGTGCTGGCGTCGACGCGCACGGTGGCGTAGCCGTGTCCGCCCATGTCGACGAAAGACAGGTGCGGAGCCAGTTCGGGATTGCTCGCCGCATGCGCTTTCTGCAAGTCGCCGCTGCTGGCAAATTCCAGCGCCGAACGTACGCCATGGCGCAACAGCAAGTTGGCGGTGCATTGCGGCGGTCCGCCGTCGGGATTGGCGACGTACAGCGGACGCAGCGGATTGTCCGGTTTCAAGTTGTGCTCGTTGGCTTCGGCCATCCCCGGTGATGAGATCGAGGCGCCGACGAAGGTGACGCCCACCGGCTCGAACGCGGCGGGCGGCAAGGCCTTCGCGGCGTAGCCCGCCCAGAAGCTGTGACGATCGCCGGCGACGATCGCGAACCCGGTGACGCCCGCATCGCGCACGGCATCGAAGATCTCGGCGCGTTCGGTGTACATCGCGCCCCAATCCCACGTGCCCATCAGGGCATAACCGGCGCCATTCCATTTGCCCAATGCGGCCGGAAGATTCTGCGGATCGACGCGCTGGTCGGGTGTGCCCAGCGTATTGCCCCAGATCTTCCAGGTGGCCTTCGCGGTGCGCAGGCGCTCCAAAAACCAGGCTTTCTGTTTCGCGCCCAACATCGTCTGCGGGGCTTCGTTCGCGCGGTAGTTGTCGATACTCTTGTCGCCGAAGGTGAGCTTCGCCGGCGGATGGCCGTTGGCGTACTCGCGGCCGGCGTCGAGCTGCGCCCACAATTCCTCGGGGACTAAACCCAGCTTGTCGTTTTCGAACAGCGGATTGATTTCGTCGTGATTGCCGGGATCGCGCGAGCGATAGCTGCGCTGGTCGGTGATGATGAGCTCGATGTGCCGGCCCCAGCGCAACGCGCGATAGCCGATCAAGCTGTTGATCGCGGCGAGATTGTTGGGCTCGATGCCGAGGCCGGTGTCGTCGAAATCCTTGACGAGCACGTCGACCACTTTCGGCGCATGGAACGTGTCGAGGTTCGAACCCGGCGGCAGCACGCGCGCCGGTTGATATTCGAACCAGGCTTGGTTCGCTGCGACTTTCAGCGTCTGCGCGGGAATCCAGCCTTCGGTGCCCGCGAATTCCTGGATCGACTGCCAGCCGTTCCAGGAGAATTCGTGGTTGTCCCACATCGCCACGAACGGCCAGCGTGCGCGGGCGTCCTGCAAATCCGGGTCCTGCAGATAGGCGTGATAGGCGACGCGATAATCCTCCAGCGAGTCCGGCACCCAGTAGCGATTCTTGGCGACCGGCTTGCCCTTCGGATACTTGATCGGGAACGTGATGACGCGGTCGTAGCGATGACCGTCCTTGACCTGATCCGGGTACTGCACGACTTCGTAGATGAAGTCGCCGAGGTGCAGGACGAAGCCGAGCCGTTCCTCGGGTGCGGCGCGCTCGTCTTCCCAGATCATCCGCCGATAGGCATTCAAGTAGCCTTCGCAGATATTCTGGCAACTGACAAAGGCGAAGCGCGTCGGCCGCGGATCGTCCAGTTTCGGCGCCGTCAGCGTGCGGCCGATCCGGCTGCCGTTGCCTTCGTCGTCCACGAAGCGGTACCAGTATTCGTGCGCTGCCGACAGACGGCCGACCAGCACGCGGCAGGTCCAGTCGGACTCGGCCTGCACCCGCGCTTGCGTCTTGGCGATCACGCGCGTGAACGCCGGGTCTTCTGCCACTTCCACCTGCAAGGTGGCGCTCTTGCGGCCATCCGCATACGGTCGCCGCGTCCAGAGCAGGACGCTGTTGTCGTCGGGATCGCCCGACGCCACGCCTTGCGGATATACGTCGCGGCGCTCGCGCCAGCCGCTCTTCGACGGATGCACGGCCGCGCAGCCCCAGGCGAGCGAAGCGCCCAACGCGACGGCGAGCTTGAGGAACTGTCGGCGGCCTACGCTTGGCATGTCGTCTCTCCCCGCAACACACGATGACGGATGAGCCGGAAACTAGACCCGATCGGGTGTCGGAGAGCGTGCCGAAAGTACCGCGGGGCAATGTACGCAATGGATAAAGCCGACGTCGAATTCGCGTGTGCGGCGGAGGCCCTCGGCTATGCCGTCGCACCCGCAGCCGCGTTGAAAGTTGAAGACCGGTCGCGCCAGCGCAGAAATGGGCGTTCGATCGCGTAGTGCAGCGCGGCGCCAATAAGAAGGATCACTGCGACATACGAAACGAATGCTACGGCGCGAGGTGGCGAATCCCACGCGGCAAGCCACGCTTGCACTGCGTGCATCGCGAGCTTGTGGCTCAGATAGAGGCTGTAGGAAATCGCAGCGATCCAGCCGGCGCCGGGTATGCGACGGCGGCCAATCACGCTGTTTCGATCGGCGCCAGCGAATACGAGCAAACCGAAGCCGAGCGACAGCACCGGCCAGCCGACCGAATTTGCGAGCAATCCGGTGCGATCGTGGAACAACCAGAATGCGAATGCGAGCACAGCGCAACCGGCGAGTACCGCCGCATCCGCATGGCGCTGCCAGCGTTTCCAGAGGTGCGGCCGGTACACCTGCAACGTGGCCAGCATGACACCGCTAAGCAAGCCGTCGAGTCGCATCCACGTCGGGTAGTAGATGTCCTCCACGAACCAGCTGCGCGACGCATCCAGCGCCGCGTCATGCAGCCATACGGCGGATCGCAACACGATACCGCCCAGGATCACCGTCGCGCATACGCCGGTGAAACGTGCCGCCGACGGGCTGCAGCAAATCCACCACGCGAGCAGCGGGAACGCAAGATAGAAATGCTCTTCAACGCAAAGCGACCAAGCATGCGAGAACGCCTGATTGTGCGTGTAGTCGATCAGCAGGTTCATCGTGAACGTTGCAAACTGCCACCACGGCTGCAGGCCGGGCGCTTCGCGCAACGCGGGAAAACAAGCATACGCTGCGAGCACCACAGCAAATGCCGGCAGGATGCGCCACGCGCGCCGGACGTAAAACGCACCGGGGCGAAAGGGCTCGCCACGATGCAAAGGCCGCAGCAACTGGCCGCCGATGAGGTATCCGCTGAGTACGAAGAAGATATCCACGCCCATCCAGCCGTAGCGCGAGGCCCATGCGAAGTCCTCGCCGAGCCTACCGACGATGAACGAGTGGAAAAGCATCACCCACAAAATTGCGACGGCGCGCAGCAGATCGAGTCCGGGCAACCGGCGTGTCTCGTCGACAACGGGCAGGGCAACCGCGTCCGGCATGGAAAATCCGTGCAAGAAATCGCGATCCTTGCAGCGGACGCTGGCTTACTGCGGGCGCAAATGGGGCAAATCGCGGGCTTCGGCGACCGGCAACGGATCGAGCGCAGAGACTCGCCTCAAGCAGCGACCGGCTGCGCTTCCAGAGGCCTCAGCCTGCGCTGGAACTGCCCGCGCAGCAGCCAGAGGCTGAACACTGCCTGCAGCGCCACGCTCGCCATCGAAATCAGCCACACGTGATGCAGTTCGAAGCCAGGCTGCTGCGAGAGGATCAGGGTGGGCACCGCGAAGGTCACGAGGCGCGACGCGCTGCTGATGAGCGAGGGCACCGTGTTGCCGATCGCCTGGAACATGCCCGAGCACGTGAACACGATGCCTTGCGCGACGAAGTTCCACGAGATGTAGCGCAGGAACTCGGCGGCGACGCCGATCACGGCCGGATCGCGCGTGAAGCCGCGCACGAACCACTCGGGTTCGATCTGGCACACGAGCGTCACCGTGATCATGAGCGCGCTGCCGATCGCGAGCGCGGAGCGGAACGTCTCGCGCACGCGCTCGAAGAGACGCGCGCCCATGTTCTGTCCGGCGACGGGCGAGGTCGCGAACGCGACCGCCATCGCGGGCAGGAAGATGGCCTGCATGATGCGGCCGCCGAGGCCGAAGCCCGCCTGCGCGCTCGCACCGAAATGGCGGATCACGACGTAGATGATCGCGGCGTAGACGAACATGAGCCCGAATTCGCCGCCGGCCGGCAGGCCGATGCGCAGGATGCGCCCCCACGTCGCGAATTTGGGCGACCACAACGCGGGCGCGAACGCCACGGCTCTTTCTTGCTTGACGAAATACAGCGCCAGCAGCACGACGCCGAACGCGACCGCGATCGTCGTGGCGAGTCCGGCGCCGCCGACGCCGAGCGGATGACCCGTACCCCAGCCGGCGATGAGCACGGGCGCGAGGATCGCGTTGACGACGACGGTCAGCACCTGCACGAGCATCGTCGGCTTGGCGATACCGGTGCCGCGCAGCGCGGACGCCATCGCCACAGTCGCGAACTGGAGCGCGAGCCCGGGCAGGTACCACGACAAGTAGTCGATGCCGGCGGACTGCGTGGCGGCGTCGGCGCCGATCGCGGTCATGTACGGCACTACGCCGAGATAGCCCGCGACGAGCGTGCCGATCATGCACACGCCCGCGATCGACAGGCTCTGGTTGAACACGAGGTTAGCATCGGCGTGATCCTTGCGCCCGATCGCCTGGGCGATGAGCGTGACCGTGCCGACGCCGAGCACCTGCGTGAGCGCCATGACGACGAAGGTCAGGTTGCCGGCCGTACTGACGCCGGCGATCGCCGCGTCGCCGATGTGCGCGACGAAATACAGGTCGACGAGCAGGTACAAGGTCTGGAACAGCATGCCGACCGCGATCGGCACGGCCATGGCGATGATGTGGCGTGTGATCGAGCCTTGGGTGAGGTCATGCATGGCCGAACTCCGCTGCCGTTTGTCGTCTCGAACCGTTCACCTGCGCCGCGTCGGGCGATCGATACCGAACGCGGAAGATCACGCGGCAAAAAACGCGGACACGCCCAGGCGGATAAAAATATTTTGTACCTTCGTGGTTGAAGCTTTTTTTATCGCCGTCCGTGAAACGCCCGCGCTCCGTCGCCGCGTTCGACATGACTTTTAACACGACCCGCAGTGCGCTCCCATTGCGGAATTGAAGACCGCGGATATGACAGTTGTCATACAGCACTCGAACGCAGCCGCGGACTGCGCTAGGCTTCCGTCATGGCCACGCCGTTTGCGATCCGCTTGGCTGCCGGTGTCGATGCCCCGCGCATCGCCGCGATGTCGCGCGATTTCATCGAGGCGGGGCTCGGCTGGCGGTGGGTGCCCCGCGCGGTCGCGCGCGCGATCGCCGACGAGGAAACGAACGTCGCGGTCGCGATCGCCGCAGCGCAGATGGCCGGCTTCGGCATCATGCAATATGCGACACAGACCGCGCACCTCAACCTGTTCTGCGTGCACCCGCAATGGCGGCGCCTCGGCATCGGCTCGGGGCTGCTCGCCTGGCTCGAAACCTGTGCGGTCGAGGCGGGCATCGAATTCGTCTTTCTCGAAGTGCGTCGGCGCAATCCGCAGGCCCGCGCGTTCTACCGCGCCCAGGGCTACAGCGAGCTCGCACTGCTGCCCGGCTACTACAGCGGCCGCGAGGATGCGGTGCGGCTCGGCAAGGATCTCACCGTCGTGACCGTGCGCTCGGGCGGCTGATACCGTGGCCAAGGTCGTGCTCGCCTCGGCGCTTTCGCGCTGGCTGCCCGAAGCCGGCGGCAAGCCGTCGGCGGACATCGTTGTCGACGTGCCGGGCAGCCGTCTCGACCAGGTGCTCGATGGTGTGTTCGCGCGTTTCCCGAACCTGCGCGGCTACGTCCTCGACGAGCACGGCACCGTGCGCCATCACGTGGCGATCTTCGTCGACGGCACCGCGATCGCGGACAAACGCCGTCCCGCACAAGCGCTCGGCGAACGCGCCGAGGTCTATGTCATGCAGGCACTTTCGGGAGGATGAAATGGGATCGACGCTGCTCGTATCCACGCGCAAGGGCTTGTTCGTGCTCGCGCGCGATGGCGTCGCCTGGCGCGTCGCGTCGAGCGCGTTTCTCGGCGACAACGTCGCGCTGGCGCTTGCCGATCCGCGCGACGGCGCGTGGTATGCGGTGCTCGATCTCGGCCATTTCGGCAACAAGCTGCAACGTTCCGACGACGGCGGCCGCACCTGGGCCGAATGCGCCGTGCCTGCCTACGCAGCCGACGACCACGTCACGACCGGCGACGGCAAGCCGCCGCGTGCGGCCGCGCTCAAGCTGATCTGGGCGCTCGAGGCGGGCGGCGCCGACGAGCCGGGACGCCTCTGGGCGGGCACGGTGCCGGGCGGCTTGTTCCGCTCGGACGACCGCGGTGCGAGCTGGGAGCTCGTGCGTTCGCTTTGGGATCGGCCCGAGCGCAGCCTGTGGTTCGGCGGCGGCAAGGACGAGCCGGGCATCCACAGCATTTGCGTCGATCCGCGCGATGCGCGGCGCCTGCGCCTGGCGATTTCGAGCGGCGGCGTGTGGTGCACGGACGACGGTGGCGCGAGCTGGCGCCAGAGCGCCGAGGGCATGTTCGCCGCCTACATGCCCGAAGACCGCAAATTCGACCCGAACATCCAAGACGTGCATCGCCTCGTGCAATGCCGCGCCGCGCCCGAGACGTTCTGGGCGCAGCATCACAACGGGGTGTTCCGCAGCGAGGGCGGGGGCGCGGCTTGGCGCGAAGTGCCGGACGTCCAGCCGTCGGTGTTCGGCTTCGCCGTCGCCGTGCATCCGCGCGATCCGGCGACCGCCTGGTTCGTGCCGGCGATCAAGGACGAGCGGCGCATCCCGGTCGACGGCAAGGTCGTCGTCGCGCGTACGCGCGATGCCGGCGCGAGCTTCGAGGTGCTGCGCGCGGGTCTGCCGCAGCAGCACGCGTACGACCTCGTGCTGCGCCACGCACTCGCGATCGACGGCAGCGGCGAGCGCCTCGCATTCGGCTCGACGACGGGCGGCTTCTGGACCAGCGAAGATCAGGGCGACCGCTGGCGCATGCTCGACGCGCGCTTGCCGCCCGTGCACGCGGTGACGTTCGCTTGACGATCAGAATAAAGGTCGAACCACGAAGTACACGAACGGCGCGAAGAGAGATCTGCGGAGCTCCACATCCGACTTCGTGTTCTTCGTGGTTCAGGCCTTATTTCAGCCCTTCTTGAGGCGCGCCACGAGCGCGCGCAGCGTCGTCTGGGTTTCGGCGCCGAACCAGGCGTCGATGAACTCGTCGAGCGAGAGTTTGCTCGGATCGGCGAACATGTGGATGAGGTCCGCGCGCGCGCGGAGCCGCGTCGCCGACATCGCGTGCTGCGGCAGCTTGAGCAGATCGCCGAGCCAGGCGAGCGCACGCGGGACGACGTCGTCGACCGCGGCGAGCTCGTCGACGAAGCCGACGCCGAGCGCCCGCTCCGACTCGAGCATCGCGCCGGCGACCATGAGGCGTTCGGCGCGGTACGTGCCGACCAGCCGGCGCAAGGCAAATTGTATACTTTCGGGCACGGTGAGCCCGACCTGCACCTCGTTCAGGCCGATGCGGAACGGCTTGGCCGGATCGGGGCTCACGGCCATGACGCGGTAATCGCAGAAGATCGAAAGCACCGCGCCGCCCGCCGGGCTATGCCCCGTGATCGCCGCGGCGACGGGGATGGGCGAGGTGCCGAGCGCCGCGCACAGCCCGAAGAAATCGTGCCAGAACTCGGCGAGGCCGGCGCGGTCGAGCTCGAGCAGCGCAGGCACGTCGAGACCGGCCGAGAACAGGCCCGCGCGGCCGGACAAGAGCACCGCGCGCGCACCGGACGCCGGCGCCGCTTCGACTTCCTTGCGCAACTGCCGCACGAGCGCGGGATCGAGCGCGTTGACGGGCGGCCGCGCAAGGCGCAACTCGAGGATTGCATCGTGACGGAGGGTATCGAGCATGTCGGGAAGCCGGGATTGGGGAGAAGGGATTCGGGATTCGGGTTTCGGGTTTTCGTAGTCGGGAGTCGCTCTTGCCAATCCCCAATCCCGAATCCCCATTCCCGTCACTTGAGCGACTCGCTCCACTGATATTGCACAGTGTACGTCAACTTCGCCTCGCCGTTCGCCGGCACGTCGACCTTGAACTCGACCGTGTCGGCGCTGCGCTTTTCGTACTTTGTGGAACTTTGCACAATGTTCCATTGTGTCCAGCGGTACAGGTGCTCGCGGACGACGACGGTTTGCGGGCGCGCGCCGTGGTCGGCGAGGCGGATCGCAAACGATTCGCTCATCGTGCGATGGTCCTTGTCGACTTGGAAATCGGTCTGGCTGCGCTCGCCGCGCAGGTCGAACGCTTCGCCGAGCGTGAGGGTCACGGGTTCGTTGCGCGGGGTGTGGCCGATTTGATCCTCGCCGACGAATTCGGGCGTGCCGTCCGCGGCGTTTTCGAGAACGCGGATGCGCCCGGCCGGCAGTGGCCGGTCGATGCGCAGGCCGAGCGTGGACGTCACAGGCCAGCGCTCGTCGCCGCCGTAGCTGCGTTCGGTGATCGGCGCCATTCCGGGATTCGCGCGCAGCCGGCTCGATTCGTAGACGTATTGGCGCTGGCAGGCGACGGTTTGGCTCGGGTACAGCGCGACGCGTACGAGCGAGCCGATGGCCAAGTCCACGGGCACGCCGACCGTGTACTCGTGATAGTCGCCCACGTTGCCGCTTTCCTCGGCGACGGCGCCGCGCGTGAGCGCCTTCGCGGCCATCATCGGCCGCGGGCGCACGGCTTGGGTGACGCGGTGCGGCTCGCCCGCGACGAGCTTGAGTTCGACGTTGCGGAATTCGCTGCCGCTCTGGTTCGCGATCTCGGCCCAGGCGGCGAAGTCGAGTTTGCAATCCGCGCCGGGCGCAATCCATGCGCTGTACTCGGCGCGCCAGCCGAGTCCTTGGGTCGGATAGACGAGTTCGAACACCTGCGGACCGGCTTTCTTCGACGCGACGCTCCAGCGCAGCGCAGCCGCGGCCGAAAGCCCCTTGGGCAGATCGGGGAACGTGACGCGGCTGTAGTCGGTGACCGTGGCGACGCGGCCATCCGACTGCTGCACGGTGAGCCCGCCTGCATTCGCGATCAGCGTGCCGGTCGTGATCGTGGCGTTGGCCGTACCGGCGCCGCTCAGGATTTCCACGGCATGTCCGAGGTGACGCTGCACGAGCGCATCGAACGAGAGCGCATCGTGCTGGAAGCGCTGATCGAGAATCTCCACGTTGGCGTTGTCGCCGACGGCACGCAGGCTCACGGCGCCCGGATCGAGCCAGCGCGGCACGTCGCGCACTTCGATCGTATTGGTACCGTTCTTCAGCTCGAACTGCCGCCGGTCGTAGACGATCGCATAACCGCCCGGCGGCGAGCCTTCTTCCTCGCCGCCTTCGAACAAGGCATCGGTGTTGCTGCTCGCAGCGTTGTAGATGACGAGGGCATCACGCTGCGCACCCTCCTGCGCGGCGGCGCCGGTGGCCATGGCCAGAGCGATCACGAGCACGGTGTGACGCATCGTTGCAGTCCTTGCATGCGGTCTCTGGTTATCATACCGAGGCGAACGCGGAGGAGCGAGCATGTACCAGCGGTGGATCGTCGCCTTGTGCGCTCTGGCGGTGTGCGGGCCCGCGTTCGCTGCGGGCCGTCTCGTCGTCGAGCACGCCTGGATTCGCGCCGCACCGCCCGGCGCCAGGATGCTGGCCGGTTACGCGACGTTGCGCAACGTCGGCGATGCGCCGCTCGTGGTCACGGGTGCGGAGAGCCCTGACTTCGGCGATGTTTCGCTGCATCAGACCGTCGAGGACAACGGCGTGGAACGCATGCGGCCGCTTGGCGAGGTCGAGATCGCGCCCGGTGCAAGCGTCGAGCTGTCCCCCGGCGGCAAGCACCTCATGCTCATGCAGCCGAAACGCGAGCTCGGCGCCGGAGACAAGGCGAGCATTCGCATGACGCTCGCGAATGGAGGCAGTGCGAGCACCGATTTCGAGGTGAGGGAAACCGCACCGTGAACGCGGAGCGCTGCGCGGTACGGCCGACCTTGCAAGCCGCCCGCGCCGACACTATAGTCGAACCATCGGCCTGCGGGCCGGCGAACGGACCACCCGCCATGACGCTTTCCCAACGTCCGCCCGATCTCTGAATCGCGCTCCGCTCAAAGCAAGGCTTTGATGCGCGGCTGTTCGCGCGTTTCGTCGAAATCCTCATCCGCACGGGCGAGTTCCTTGGCGCGCACGTCGAGGTCGATCGCTTTGCGCAGCCACTCCTCGCATGTGTCCAGCATCGCCGGCTTGCGTGTGGCCCTCCAGGCACGGCTCGCGGAGCAGCTCACGTTGTAGGCGCGATCCATGTATTTCTGCGGGTTGTTGTCGTACGAGAGCTTGCCGTAGTCGAGCGCCTTCTCGAAATTCTGATCGTCGGCGTAGAGCGCCCCGAGTTGAGCGAGCGACCAGCTGTACATGCGCTCCGCTCCCGGCAGACCCTGCGATTCCGTTTCGATTTTCCTCGCTTCCTGGATGAGCTTGTCGCGCTCGGTCTTCGACGACGGGTCTGCGCGCTTCGGCAGGTACAACAGATACTTGAACCGCGTCGCGGCGAGATCGATCATCAGGTTGTGGATCGCCAGCGAACGCTGAGTGTGCGAGGCGAGGTTCGCCTCGAGCGCGAGCACGTGCTTTTCGGCCTTCTCGACCGCCTGATCGATCTTGTCCTTGTCCGCGAGAATCTTGCGCTTGAGCGCGGAGAACTGCCTGAATTCCCGTATCCCGAAGAACGTGAACACGCCGCCGACGGCGATCAACAGCGCCGAGATCATCTCCATGAGGTCTTTGATGCGCTCGACGCTCGCCGCCGACGCCTCGATGGCCTTTTTCGCGACCTCCTCCTGCTCCTTGACGAGCTCCTTGTAGAAATCGAGCGAACGCTGCTCCTGCGCGGCGAGCTCGGATTTCAACTCGGCGGCCGCCTGCGGTGGCGACGGCGGCGGCGTGGCGGCGGACGTCGCCACTGGCGGTGTCGCGGGCGCCGCCACGGCCAGCGCGCCGAAGATCAAGCACATCATCACGGCAATGCATGCGATTACGCGCGACATGAGCGCTCCTCCTCCCCCGAGGCAAAGCCTACTGCAATTGTGCGTCGGATTCCCTAGGCCGCGGCCTTCTTCCCGTTGCCGAGCACGCGCGCGAGGAAGCGTCCCGTGTGCGAGCGCTTGTCGCGTGCGATCTCCTCGGGCGTGCCCTGGGCGATGATGCGGCCGCCGCGGTCGCCTCCTTCGGGACCGAGATCGACGATCCAATCCGCCGTCTTGATGACGTCCAGGTTGTGCTCGATGACGACGACCGTGTTGCCGTCGTCGCGCAGCCGATGCAGCACCTTGAGCAGCTGCTCGATATCGTGGAAGTGCAGGCCCGTCGTCGGCTCGTCGAGGATGTAGAGCGTGCGCCCGGTATCGCGCTTGGACAGCTCGCGCGAGAGCTTCACGCGCTGCGCCTCGCCGCCCGACAGCGTCGTCGCGCTCTGCCCGAGCTTGATGTACGACAGGCCGACGTCGACGAGCGTTTCGAGCTTGCGCGCGAGCGCCGGGATGTTCTCAAACAGCTTGAGCGCGTCTTCGACGGTCATCTCGAGCACGTCGGAGATCGTATGGCCTTTGTAGAGGATCTCGAGGGTTTCACGGTTGTAACGCTTGCCGTGGCAGACGTCGCAAGGCACGTAGACGTCGGGCAGGAAGTGCATCTCCACCTTGATGAGCCCGTCGCCCTCGCAGGCTTCGCAGCGGCCGCCTTTGACGTTGAACGAGAAGCGTCCCGGCGAGTAGCCGCGCGCGCGCGCTTCGGGCACCTGCGCGAAGAGCTCGCGCAGTGGCGTGAAGAGGCCCGTGTACGTCGCTGGGTTGGAACGCGGCGTGCGGCCGATCGGCGATTGGTCGATGTCGACCACTTTGTCGAAGAGCTCGAGTCCCTCGATGTTCGCGAAC
Organism: Rudaea sp.; assembly: GCA_035650835.1. Classification (GTDB taxonomy): domain Bacteria; phylum Pseudomonadota; class Gammaproteobacteria; order Xanthomonadales; family Rhodanobacteraceae; genus Rudaea. The sequence continues at coordinate 35,342 of DASRGX010000089.1, forward strand.
GGTGCCGGTTTTTCGTTTGCGCCGTTGAGTTCGGCCGCGGTGTGGCGGAACAGCGTGTCGTTGATGAGCGTCGATTTGCCGGAGCCCGAGACGCCGGTCACGCAGACGAACAATCCGGCGGGGATTTCGAGATCCACGTTCTTCAAATTGTTGCCGGACGCGCCGCGCAGCTTCAGCATGAGCTGCGGATCGGGCGCGTGGCGTTCGCGCGGCACTTCGATGCGGCGCTTTCCCGAGAGGTACTGGCCGGTCAGCGAGCGTTTCGACGCGAGGATGTCCTTGAGCGTGCCTTGCGCGACGATCTCGCCGCCGTGCACGCCGGCGCCGGGGCCGATGTCGACGATGTGGTCGGCGACGCGGATCGCATCTTCGTCGTGCTCGACGACGAGCACGGTGTTGCCGAGATCGCGCAGGCGCGTGAGCGTGGCGAGCAGCCGCTCGTTGTCGCGCTGGTGCAGGCCGATCGAAGGTTCGTCGAGCACGTACATGACGCCGACGAGGCCGGCGCCGATCTGGCTCGCGAGGCGGATGCGCTGCGCTTCGCCGCCCGAAAGCGAATCGGCCTGGCGATCGAGCGTCAAATAATCGAGGCCGACGTCGACGAGGAAGCGCAGGCGTTCGCGGATCTCCTTGACGATCTTCGCGGCGATCTCGCCGCGCCAGCCCGCGAGATTCAGCGTGCGGAAGAATTCGAGCGATTGGTCGATCGGCAGCGCCGTCAGCGTCGGCAGGTTGCGGTCGGCGACGAACACGTTGCGCGCGCTGCGATTCAAACGCTCGCCGTGGCAATCGGGGCAGGGGCGCTCGCTGATGAACTTCGCGAGTTCTTCGCGCACGGCGGGCGATTCCGTCTCGCGGTAGCGCCGCTCGAGGTTCGGCACGATGCCTTCGAAGCGGTGCTTGCGCGTGACGCTGCCGCCGCTCTCGGTCAGATAGCGGAACGTGATCTGCTCGTCGCCCGAGCCGGACAGCACGGCGTGGCGGATGGCTTCCGGCAGCTGCTCCCACGGCGTGTCGATGTCGAATTTGTAATGACGCGCCAGCGACAGAATGAGCTGGAAGTAGTACATGTTGCGCCGGTCCCAGCCGCGCACCGCGCCGGCCGCGAGGCTCAGGTTCGGATGCACGACGACGCGCGCCGCGTCGAAGACCTGGGTGACACCGAGGCCGTCGCACGTGCCGCAGGCGCCGACCGGCGAGTTGAACGAAAACAGGCGCGGTTCGAGTTCGGGCAACGAGTAGTCGCAGACCGGACACGAGAAGCGCGAGGAGAACAGCACCTGTGCCGCGGCCGCGTCGTCCATATCGACGACGATCGCGATGCCGTCGCCGAGGCGCAGCGCCGTTTCGAACGACTCGGCGAGGCGCTGCTTCAGGTCGGGCGCTGGGCGGAAGCGGTCGATGACGGCTTCGATCGTGTGTTTCTGGCGCAGCGCGAGCGGCGGCACGGCATCGAGCTCGTGCAGCGTGCCGTCGACGCGCGCGCGCACGAAGCCTTGCGCGCGCAGCTGCTCGAAGACCTGCAGGTGCTCGCCCTTGCGTTCGCGGATCACGGGCGCGAGCAGCATGAAGCGATGCTCGGGGTTGAGCGCGATCGTCGCGTCGACCATCTGGCTCACGGTCTGCGCTTCGAGCGGAATGCCATGGTCGGGACAGCGCGGCGTGCCGACGCGTGCGAACAAGAGGCGCAGGTAATCGTAGATCTCGGTGATCGTGCCCACGGTGGAGCGCGGATTGTGCGAGGTCGACTTCTGCTCGATCGAAATGGCCGGCGAAAGCCCCTCGATGTGATCGACGTCGGGTTTCTCCATGACCGAGAGGAACTGGCGCGCGTACGCCGACAGCGATTCGACGTAGCGGCGCTGGCCCTCGGCGTAGATGGTGTCGAACGCGAGCGAGGATTTTCCCGAACCCGAAAGCCCCGTGATCACGATGAGACTGTCGCGCGGCAGCTCGAGGTCGATGTTCTTGAGATTGTGCGTGCGGGCGCCGCGGATGCGGATGTAGTCCATGGGAAACGGGATCGAAGGCAACGGATTACTATAGCGCGATGAGCACTCGCGGCACAGCCGCGAATGCTCAATGAAGCAACGGATTCGTCTCAGCCGCCGAGACGGCGGCGCTCAGCGCATTCAATGCGGGCGCAAAGCGCGCAAATCAACTCGCGCGTGCGTCCGTTCGATGGCTGGCGGACGCGGCTTTGCCGACTAGCGTTGCAGCGCTTGCACGATCTGCGCGGGCGTCTTGTTCGCATCGCAGACCGCGCGGAATTGCTCGCGGTCGAGCACGTCGCGCACGTAGATTTCCACCGATACCGGATACACGAACGTCTCGTGTTTCGAAATGAACCGGACGTCGGCTGCCGCACCGGCTGGACCGTCGATCAGCGTGGGCGGAGTCGCGAACGCCACCATCGTATCGCGCGCCGCCCAGCCCAGGAATGCCACGACCTTCGTCTTCCGGCGTTCGCGATCGAAGAAGAGCGGCACCATCATGCGTGCGTCGCGTTCGAGATCGGCGTCCTTGGCGATGCGGGCGCGCCATTCGAGGAATGCGGGCTCGTCCTTCACCGCACCGGCCGCAGTGTCGGGCGGCATGCCGAGATCGTCGTCGACGGCGGCGTAGGCGCCCAGGAAAATCGCTTGCATCTGTGCGAGCTCATCGGCGAGCGTAGCCGCCATGGCGCCGTCGGGGCCTTGTCGGTGCATTCGCACGAGGGCGTCGTCGCCGAAGGCCTTGGTCAGCACCTTCGCGACGAAGCCGTAGGCTTGGGCACGGCGGAGATAGTACGTGGCGAGCGGTTCCGCGCGCAGCCTGGGCGCTACGAGCAGCAGCTGCTTGGGTGTTTGCATCGGCGCAGCCATTCCCGTCGCGGGCCCCGCTTCGAGCTGCTTGATATGCGTTTCGCGCGTCAGCGCCACCACGCCTTGGAACAGCGCGTGCAGGTTCTGGCGGTACTCGTCGTTGAGTTCGAGCTTGCGCGCCTCGGCCGCGCGCTCGGGCGCGGCGAGCGTCTCGAGCGCCCACGTCGACCAGTCGTACCAGCCGGAGTCGGCCTTGGGCGTGAGATCGATCGTCCCGGCGCGAATCTGGCGCGCCAACTCGTCGATGAGCGAGAAATCGTCCGGAATGTGCCGGTTGCCATACAGGCGCTTGACGAGGTCGGTCTCGTGCGCGCGCGACGGCGGGAAAAAGTAGACCTTCTCGCGGGGAATGTCGCTCGAACCCGCGTCGACTCGAGCCAGCGTCGCGCGCAAGTCCGGCTTGTCGGCCGGCCACGGATTCGTGAGGCCGGCGACGAGCTCGAGGTAGCGTTCGTAGCTCGTGCGCAGCGCCGGGTCGGCATGCAGCGTCATCACGAGATGCGGGTTGCCGGACCCGACGAGCTCGCTCTGCAGCATGCGATCCTGGCGGAAGATCGCACCGAGCGCGGGCGACCACGTGTAGAAGCCGAGCGGCTTGCCCGCGCCGCTGCGGTTGAACGCGTCGAGCCTCGCCGCGACCGCCTGCTCCATGCGCTTGGGCAAACTCGGCGTTTCGCCGCCGAGCCGCGCGGCCGCTTCGAGCGTCACGGGTGCGCCTTCGGGCGCATCGCCGGCGAGAGCCGCGGCCAAGGTCGCGAGCAGATGCCGCTTGCCCGGCAGCGCGCCTGCGCCTTCCTCGGCGGCGAGCTCGACGGCGGCGTAGAGTCCGTCGTCGAACTGTTTGGCCTTCTGCGCGAGCAGTGCGGCCGGAACGGCGTCGTCGGCGCCGAGCGCGCCGAGCGGGTTCGCGAGCAGCGGCTCGTCGTCGTTGCGCTTGTAGGCGCGGAGGTCGAGCACCTGCGGGCCGAGATCGAATCTGAGCGCGACGCCGTCGAATTCGATCTCGCGCACGAGGCTGCCCGGCACGGCCGGAAGTTCGGCAGCGTGCGCGCCTGCGGTCGTGAGCACGACGAACAAGGTGACGATCGTGCAGCGCATGGTCGTTCTCGCTTACTGGGGTATCTGAAGCAGAAACGTTGCGTCGCGTCGTTCCGGACACGCAGGCGACCCCGCGCCTCTCAATTGACCGCAAATGGCGATCTGCGCTAAGATTCGCAGTTCTTCGTGGCCCACTTTGCCGCGACGAACACCCAGGCAGCACGCTTAGAATAACTACAGAAGGAAACACCCATGTACGCAGTCATCAAGACCGGCGGTAGGCAATACCGCGTGGCGCAGGGCGAGACCCTGCGCGTGGAGAAGCTCGAAGGCGATGTCGGCGCCGCGGTCACGTTCGACCAGGTGCTGCTCGTCGGCTCGGGCGAAGGCGTCACCGTCGGTGCGCCGCTCGTCAAGGGGGCGAGCGTCGCGGCCAAGATCAAATCCCACGGCCGTGGCGATAAGGTTCGCATCATCAAGTTCCGCCGCCGCAAGCACCATATGAAGCAGATGGGGCATCGGCAGCACTACACCGAAATCGAAATCACCGGCATTTCGGGCGCGTAAGGAGCACAGTCATGGCACATAAAAAGGCAGGCGGCAGTACCCGCAACGGCCGCGATTCCAACCCGAAATACCTGGGCGTGAAGATCTACGGCGGTCAGGCCGTGGAAGCCGGCAACATCATCGTGCGCCAGCGCGGCACCCAGTTCCATCCCGGCGCCGGCGTCGGCCTCGGCCGCGACCACACCTTGTTCGCGCTCATCGATGGCACGGTTCAGTTCAGCGTCAAAGGCGCGAAGAACCGCAAGACGGTCAGCGTCGTCGCGGGCTGATCGCTCGCCACGGTTTCGACGGAGCCCCGCCTCGCGCGGGGCTTTGTTTTTTGGGAGCTGGGATTGGGGATTCGAGATTGGGGATTTGTGAAAGCAGGCCGTTACTTGCCTTCACCGCGCCGCATCTTTTGCCCGACAACCCGCTAGACT
>DASRGX010000090.1:0-2415 GCA_035650835.1 Rudaea sp.
GCATGAGACGCTCTTTGACGTCGCGGTAGACGTAATCGAAGCTCTCGTCGGCGAGCGGCGAGCCCGTGGACAGGATCGTCTTGAGCGTGAGCAGCTTGTGCGTCTGGCGCGGCTTGATGCCGGCCTTCTCGACGGCAGCGATCCATTTCGCGCTCGTGCCGAAAATGCTGATGCCGATCTCGTCGATCAAGTCCCAGAGCACGCGTCCGTCCGGATGGAACGGCGAGCCGTCGTAGAGCACGACCGTCGCGCCGACGGCGAGGCTCGACACGAGCCAGTTCCACATCATCCAGCCGCAGGTCGTGTAGTAGAAGATCTTGTCCTCGCGCTTGAGGTCCGTGTGCAGCACGAGTTCTTTGAGATGCTGGATCAAGGTGCCGCCCGCGCCGTGCACGATGCACTTCGGCACGCCCGTCGTGCCCGAGGAATACATGATGTAAAGCGGGTGATCGAAGGCCGTCGGCGTGAATTCGAGCGTGCGTTCTTCGGTTCCCAGGAAATCGTCCCAGACGACCAGGTTCGCGATGCCGTCCACGCGCACGGTGTCGCCGCTGTAGGGAATCACGACGACTTTGCCGACGCTTTGGATCTGCTTCAGCACCTCGCGCACTTTGCCGAGGCAATCGAAGCGCTTGCCGCCGTAACCGTACGCGTCGGCCGTGAACAGCACCTTGGGCGCGATCTGGCCGAAGCGGTCGACGACACCCTGCGTGCCGAAATCGGGCGAGCACGAGGACCACACCGCGCCGAGCGACGCCGTGGCGAGCATCGCGATGACGGTCTCGGGGATGTTCGGCAGGAAACCGGCGACGCGGTCGCCCGGACCGACGCCCGCCGCGCGCAGCGCGTGCGCGAGCTTGCCGACCACGGCGTGCAGTTCGGCGTACGTGAACTCGCGCTTGTGGCCCCATTCGTTGCGCGCGACGAGCGCGATTCGATCGTCCTTGTAGCGCAGGAGGTTCTGCGCGAAGTTGAGCCGCACGTTCGGGAACCAGCGCGCGCCCGGCATCTTGTCGCCGTCGACGAGCACGTCGCCGAAATCGCCCGTGGCGCGAATGCCGCAGAACTCCCAGACGAGCTGCCAGAACCGCTCGGGCTGGCGGACCGAAAAATCGTAGAGCGGCGCATAGCGGCGAATGTCGTCGTTGCCGGTCTGCTCGCGCACGAAACGCATGAAGCGGTTGATGTTCGCCGCCTCGACGCGTTCCTTGCCGGGTTCCCAGATCGGTTTCGCTAGATTCAACATCGCTGCGCTTCCATTTCGGTCTTTCAAAAACGGCGTAACGCCGAAAAAGACTCAACCACGAAGGACACGAAGAGAGAAATTCCTGTCGGCATGCGAAATCCCCACGCGACGCCGCACTCCATCACGATTGCCGTTCTTCGTGTCCTTCGTGGTTCAATCTTCAAAAACTCAGCCCAGAGCCGCCTCGAGTTCCGGGATGATCTTGAACAGGTCGCCGACGAGGCCCAAGTCGGCGACTTCGAAGATCGGCGCTTCGGCATCCTTGTTGATCGCGACGATCGTGCCTGCGTCCTTGATGCCGGTCAGGTGCTGGATCGCGCCCGAGATGCCGATTGCGACGTAAAGCTCCGGCGCGATGATCTTGCCGGTCTGGCCGACTTGCAGGTCGCTGGGCACGTAGCCCGCATCGACGGCTGCGCGCGACGCGCCCACGGCCGCGCCGAGCTTGTCGGCGAGCTTGAAGATCACCGCAAAGTTCTCCGCGGAACCCACGCCGCGGCCGCCCGAGACGACGCGGTTCGCACTTTGCAAGTCGGGGCGATCGGTCTTGCCTTGCGCGAGCTCGACGAAGCGCGTGTGAGTGGGCAGCTCCGCGGTCGCGGCGGCCGCTGCGATCGGCGCCGCGTTCGCAGCGGCGCCCGCGGCGGCGTACGAGGCCGTGCGCACGGTGGCGACGAGCACTTGATCGGCGGGCGCCTGCACGGTGACGATCGCGTTGCCGGCATAGATCGGCCGCTCGAACGTGCGTGCGTCGACGACTTTCATGATGTCCGACACCTGCGCCACGCCGAGCAGGGCGGCGACGCGGGGGGCGAGGTCCTTGCCGAACGTGGTCGAGGGCGCGAACACGTGCGTGTAGCCCGTCCGTGCGACGGCGACGACCTGCGGCGCATAGACGGCGGCCAGCGCATGCGCATTCGCGGCATTGGCGAGCGTCAGCACGCGCGAGACGCCGTCGATCTTCGCGGCTTGCGCGGCGACGGTATCGGGCGCGTCGGCGAGCACGAGCACGTCGACGGCCTCGGGCTGCAGCTGGCGTGCGCAGGTCACGCAGCGCGCCGTCGAGGCGTTGAGCTTGCCGTTCAAGTGTTCAGCGACGATCAGGATCTTGCTCATTTCATGATTCCTCTCGGCGCGCGCGTTCCGCGAGCGTCAAACAATAGGGGTCG
>DASRGX010000091.1:0-4810 GCA_035650835.1 Rudaea sp.
CTGTTGCGCGAGCGCCGCGCTCGAGACGAGAGCGAATCCGAGTACGATGAGAACCGCATGACGCATGACGACAGTCTCCGTGCCGTGAGGGAAAGCGATCATACGCCGGTCGCGGCCGCCAGGCTTGCGCACGAGGATTCCAACCCCATGTCGGTCGAATGCCAGATCCCGTGAACGCCGTCGCTCCGAATCCCGCTTCCGCTACCGTGCTCTCGACGCTGCGCCGCCTCGCGCCGTACGTTTGGCGCTACCGCCTGCGCGTACTGGTCGCGCTCGTCTTCCTCGTCGCCGCCAAGCTTGCCAACATCGGCGTGCCGATGCTGCTCAAGCGGCTCGTCGACGGCCTCGATGTCAAGCTCACGCTGCTGTCGATCCCCGTCCTCTTGCTCGTCGCCTACGGTGCATTGCGCGTTTCGACCTCGCTGTTCCAGGAACTGCGCCAAGTCGTCTTCGCACGCGTGCTCGCGCGCACTTCGCGCGCGGTGACGCTCGAAGTGTTTTCGCATTTGCATGCGCTCAGCATGCGTTTCCATCTGGACCGCCGTACGGGCGGCGTGTCGCGCGACGTCGAGCGCGGCATGGTGTCGGTGGCGGATCTGCTCGATTGGACGATCTACACGATCCTGCCGACGCTGCTCGAGATCGCCATGATCAGCGCGATCCTGATCCTGCGCTACGACTGGGGCTTCGCGCTCATCACGCTCGGCACGATCGCGGCCTACGTGGCGTTCACGTTCTCGATCACCGAATGGCGTCTGCGCTACTACCGGGCCAAGAACGAGGCCGACACCGAAGCGAACGCGCGCTCGGTCGATTCGCTGCTCAACTACGAGACGGTCAAGTACTTCAACAACGAGCGCCACGAGCTCGCCCGCTTCGACGTGGCTCTGCGCAACTACGAAGACGCGACCGTGAAAAGCCTGAAGAGCCTCGCGGTGCTCAACGTCGGCCAGGCCGGCATCGTCGCCACCGGGCTCACGCTCCTGCTCTGGCGCGCGTCGGCCGGCGTCGTCGCTGGCACGCTCACGATCGGCGATCTCGTGCTCGTCAACGCATTCCTGATCCAGCTCGCGGTGCCGCTCAACTATCTCGGCATGGTGTACCGGGAGGTCAAGCAATCGCTGATCAACATCGAACGCATGTTCGCGCTGCGCGATCAGCCGCAGGAGATCCGCGACGCGCCGGACGCCAAGCCGCTCGTCGTGCGTGGCGGCGAAGTGCGTTTCGACAACGTGTCGTTCCACTACGACCCGGCGCGCGAGATCCTGCACGGCGTCGATTTCACGATTCCGTCCGGCAAGACCGTCGCGGTCGTCGGCACGACGGGCGCCGGCAAGTCCACGCTGTCGCGCCTGCTGTACCGGTTCTACGACGTGACGGGCGGGCGCATTCTCGTCGACGATCAGGACATCCGCGACGTCACGCAGGATTCGCTGCGCCAGGAAATCGGCATCGTGCCGCAGGACACCGTGCTGTTCAACGACACGATCTACTACAACATCGCTTACGGCCGTCCCGCCGCGACGCGCGAGGAAGTGATCGCCGCGGCGAAGGCAGCGCACATCCACGATTTCATCGAGAGCCTGCCGCACGGCTACGACACCAACGTCGGCGAGCGCGGCTTGAAACTCTCGGGCGGCGAGAAGCAGCGCGTGGCGATCGCGCGCACCCTGCTCAAGAACCCGCCCGTACTCGTCTTCGACGAGGCCACGAGCGCGCTCGACACGCGCACGGAGAAGATCATCCAGGCCGAGCTCGCCGAGATCGCGCGCCAGCGCACGACACTCGTCATCGCGCACCGCCTCTCGACGATCGTCGACGCCGACGAGATCCTCGTGCTCGATCATGGCCGCATCGTCGAGCGCGGCACGCATGCGAGCCTGCTCGCGCGCAACGGGCGCTATGCGGCGCTCTGGTTCATGCAGCAGCAGTCGCGCGGCGCGGAAGCGGTACAGGCGGCCGCAGCGGCGGCCGAAGCCGTGTTGGCTTCGGTGTGAGCCCCGCAAGAAACCTGAACGAAGTTCAGACCTTGGCACATTTGAAGTAAACTCCCGCCGATACGCAGCCGGCCGTCGGGGGACGGCCGTCTTGGGAGTTGGCGCGTGGCGAGCGAGAAATACCTGGCATTGGTCGGCGTAGGCGAGGAAGACACGGCGCACCTGCGTCTGCTGTTGCGCATGGTCGCCAAACAACTCGCCCATCGCTGGCGCTGGGGCACCGAAGAACAAGCCGACCTCATCATCGTCGATCCGGAGCAGCTCGCCGGCCAGATCGGCCGCAACCGCGCGTTCAGCGGCGGTCGGCGCTGCGCAGTGTTCAGCGAAAGCGAGCCGCTGCGCGAAGGCGAGCTCCGCCTCCATCGGCCGCCGCGCGCGGACAACTTCGCCGATGTGCTGAACGGCACGGCCGCGACTGCCCTTGGCGCAGACGCGCAAGTCACGCAATTCAAGAACGACTTCTACGATATCGACGCGCTGAATCCCGATTTCGAATTCGAAGACGAAGATTCCGCCGCCCTGCGCATGAAGCAGCAGCGCGAGGCCAAGCCCGCGCTCGGCCTCGAGGACTTCCTGAAGCCAGACGCCGCGAGCCACAAGCCGCAGTTCGCGGTACCGGGGAAGCTCGGCGAGGATACGCTCGTCGAGGGCGTCGGCGACGCCCAATCGGTGCGCAGCGAGCGGCGCATGGCCGATACGTCCGGTTTCCGCAAAACGGAGGAGCGCGCCGAAGGCATCAATATGACGGCGCCGGTCAAGCGCGGTCTCACCCTCGACCAGACGAGCCACGCGTTGCGCGATTATTTGCGCGGCAACCTGCTCGGCGGTCCTGCGGCCTTCAACCTCGACGGCGCGCCGACGCTCGCGCTCGATCCCAAGGAGAAGGTCTTCCACGCGCCCGGCAGTCTCAAGGCGCTCGAACCCTATTGCACGGCCGAGCTGCCGAGCTCGGCCTGGCGGCGGCTGACATCGGGCGAGCTCGCGCAGCTGCGCAGCACGCAGCCGGCGCGGCCCTATGCGGACCTCGTCTGGCTCGACGTGCTCATGAATTCCGGCGGCCGCCTGGCGTCGCACCTCGATCCCGGCGGCCGCTATCGGCTCAAGAGCCGTCCGCGCCTCGATGCGGGCTTCCCGAGCCACGCGCGCATCGCCAATGCGCTGGCGCAGCCGGCGAAGCTCAACGAAATCGCGGCGGCAAGCGGTGCGCCGATGGGCGAGGTGTTCGCGCTGGTCAGTGCGTATGACGCGATCGGTCTCATCGAGGTCGAGCGGCGTCTGCCGCGGCACGAGACACCCTCTCCGAGCGGTCTGTTCGCGCGGCTGCGCAAGCCGTTCGGCAAGGGCTGAAAGTTCGGCTTGACCGTGCCGGTGTATCTGGGACAATCCGGCACGCTACGTGCAAGCCAAGCGGGGCGCGTCCGATAGCGGACGCGAGCAGAGCTGCGACGGGGGACGGGAATGGCAAAGCGGGTTTCATTGCAGGGCGCCGGTGACGAGGACGTCGCGCGGCTGCGCGACTTGCTGGGCCGAGGTATCCCGGGCCTCGCATCGGCGTGGCGCTTCCATTCGGGCGACGATACGGACCTCGTCGTCATCGATGTCGATACCGTGTACGGCCACATGGATTGGCTGCGCGCCCACGCGAGCGGCCGACCGGTCGCCGTGTTGACCTCGCATAGCCAGTTCACCGAGGCCGACCTCGTCCTGCACAAGCCCATAACGGCCGAAAATCTGGCCGAGCTGCTGAACCATGCCGATCCTCTGGTCGCCGACCGGCCGCCCGAGGCGGCACCGCCGCCCGCCCCCGCGCCGGTTCGCAGCGCAGCGCCCGTTGCCGCAGCACCGCCGGCGCCGCCTCCTGCGCCAGAGCCGCCGCGCGAACGCCGGCTCGCCGATTGGCTCGTCGACGGCTCGCTGCCGGGTCCGGTGCGACTGCGTCACGGGACCCTGCCCGATCTCGTGCTCGATCCCGGCACGGGCGAGTATTACGCCAACGCCGGCTTGCGGCTCCTTGCCGATTACTGCCTCCGCCCGTCCATCGCGGCCAGCGATTGGGAGAGCGTTTCCGCCAGCGAGCTCTCGGCGCTCAAGGCCGGCGGCAAGGCGCAGCCGTTCACGCGTTTGCTGTGGCTGTGCATCGTGGTCGGCTCGAACGGGCAGATCGCGCCCGGTCTCGATCTCAATGCGAAATTCAAACTCGCGCGATGGCCGCAGATCGAGCGCGAATTCGCCAAGCACTTCCGCATCGCCACGGTCATGTTGAAACAGCCGGCCACGCTGGCCGACATCGCCGAACAGAGCGGTGCGTCGCTGGCCGACGTCATCGATTTCACGAACGCCTACTACGCGATCGGCTACATCGAGACCGATGGCGGCCCGCGCGCGGCCGAGGCCGCACAACGCGACACCGGGCGTGGGGCGATTCTCTCGAGGCTGCGCAATCCGTTCGGCGGCGGCTGAAGGGCGGCGCGAGCGCTGTCACCGTAGCTTCACAAACCCGTCATCTGACCTTCAAGCCGTGCACCTAGGCTGCCGCTATCGCGGAGCCTTTGCATGCGCATTGCCATCGTCACCGAAACATTTCCGCCGGAAGTCAACGGCGTCGCGCTGACGGTCGCCGGGCTCGCGCGCGGGCTCGGCGCGGCGGGGCATCGCGTGCAAGTGATCCGCCCCCGCCAGCCGAAGAGCGACGGCGGCGAAGGCGATGCCGACACGGTGCTCATGCGCGGCATGCGCCTGCCGATGTATCCGGGCCTGCGCGTGGGGCTGCCGGGCACGCGGCGTCTTCGCGCATTGTGGAAAAGTGAACGGCC
>DASRGX010000092.1:0-2438 GCA_035650835.1 Rudaea sp.
CTCATCGCGCAGATTTCCGACCTGCACGTGAAGCGGCCGGGCGAGCTTGCCTATGGCCAGGTCGACACGGCGGCGGCGCTAAGGCACTGCGTCAACGAGCTCAACCGCCTCGCGCCGCGGCCTGCATTGGTCGTTATCTCCGGCGATCTCGTCGATACGCCGCTGGCCGAGGAATACGCGCATCTTGCGACGCTGCTCGCGCCGCTGGAAATCCCGTTTGTCGCCGTGCCGGGAAATCACGACGACCGCGCCATGTTGCGCAAGGCGCTGCGGCAGCAGGACACGGCGTCTGACGGTGCCATCAACATCGCGCGGAAAGTCGGCGCCCTCGATGTGCTCGCGCTCGATTCAAGCGTGCCGGGCGAGCCGCATGGCGAGCTCGACGCGGCGACGCTCGCCTGGCTCGACGGCAAGCTTGCGGCTTCGGCCGCACGGCCTGCGCTGCTGTTTCTGCATCATCCGCCGTTCGTGACCGGCATCACGCATATGGATGTGCAGAACCTGCGCAACGCCGCGGCGCTCGACGCGCTGCTACGCAAGCATCCGCGCGCGCGTCTCGTGGCAGCGGGGCATGTGCACCGCGCGACGTTGACGATGTTCGCCGGCGTGCCGGCGACGATCTGCCCGGCACCCAACCACGCCGTGGCGCTCGATCTCGACGCGCATCTGCCGCCGTCGCTCACGGTCGAGCCGCCGGCGTTTCATCTGCACGCATGGTTTGCCGGCGACAATTTTGGCCGCCTCGTCACGCATCACGTGCCGATCGGCGATTTTCCCGGGCCGCATCCGTTTTTCGGCGACAACGGGCGGCTGCTGTAGAGCAATAAAAAGAGGCGGCAGGCGCCGCCCGTCTCGCTTCGTCGAATCGTCATGCCCGCGCATAGCCCGTCGAAGACAGGCGTAGACGCCCTTATGTCGCGGGCATCCACGTCTTGAATCCTGGCCGCATCGAAGGCATGGATGGCCGGGACAAGCCCGGCCATGACGCTTAGAGGCACAAAATCATGGCGCTCTAATCGATCTCCTCGATCACGCGGCGGCTGCCGGGGTCGACGAGATAGATGTTGTCGTCGCGCTCGATGTAGCGATAGCGGCGCACCGGCGGCACCTCCTGGTAGATTTCCTCCGGGAAGGAGCGGATCACGACCGTGTCGGGCACGCGCTCGCCCACGGTGATGTCTTCCTCCACCTGCGAGCCAGCACCGGTCGTGACGTGACGGCGCGTGGCGTAACGTTTGTGGATGACCTCGCGCTGCTGCCGTGTGAGCTCGACCTTGCGGCTTTTCCGTTCAACCTGCGCCCGCGAGCTGCTGGAGCGCGCGATCACGTCGACGATCTTGTGCGTTTCCGGCTCGACGATCACGACGTTGTTGCGCACGACGAAGTAGTCGTAGTCGCGATAGGCCGGAATGATCTCGACGATGGAAGCCGGCAACGGCCGCAACTCCACCGTGCGCGGCACGACGGTGCCGACCGAGATGGAGAAGTTCACGTTGGTGACCGGCCGGGCGTCGATCCTGGCGATGGCCGTGTGCAGGCGGCTTCTGTGACTCTCGTCGAGCGAGGCGGAGACGCGGGTGCGCTGCTCGCTTTCGCGGCTTTCGCGCGAGGCGTTGCGGTCGTTGACGCCGCGCTCGCGCTCGGTTGCACGTTCCTGCGAAGGCGCGGAACGCTCGTTTCTCTCCGTTGTGGTACGCTCGTTCCGGTTCGTGGTCGAACGCTCGTTCCGGTCGGCTGCCGAGCGCTCGTGCTCGTTTTCGCCGCGTGTCGCACGGTTGCGCTCGTTGCTTTCGCGCGTCGTCGTGCGATTGCGGTCGTTGTCCTCGCGCGTGGTCGCGCGGCTGGGCTCCGTGCGCTCGCCTTGCCGGCTTGTCGCATCGCTTGCGCCTTCGGCGTTCGACCGCTGGGTCTGTCTGGCTTTGTCGCCCGTCCGGTCCTCGTCGCGGCGGCTGTTCTCGCCGGTGGTCGCCCGCTCATTGCGTTCCTGTGCGGAGCGGCTCTCGTCGCTATTGCGTCCGGCCCGATCCTCGGCGCGGCTCGGCGCGGCGCGTCTGCCCTGATCGAGCCGCTGCGAGTTCTGCTCGTGTTGAGGGGCCGCCTGCTCGCGGCTTTGATCGCGGCTTGTTGGGCTGCGGTCGCTATTGACCTGCGCCACCGCAGGCGCAAGGCCGAGCACCAGCGCCACCGCCGCGCTAGTCAGCAAAAATTTGCGTTGCATTGTGTAGCCTCCAGTTCGGCCTCCTGGCCGCCCACGCAAACGCGAGACGCAAGACGGGCGTTCCGCCATCGTACTGTGCAAGTTCCGCGTCGCGCTTGTGCGCGCGAGAAAAACAAAATGCTTCGCAAAGTTTTGAAGCGCTGGCGAAGGCTCGCCGTCTTTCCGACACCAAAAATGCAAAGCGCCGCCGCGATGCCTCCCGCGCCGCCCACGTTCCTAC
>DASRGX010000093.1:0-18174 GCA_035650835.1 Rudaea sp.
AGGGAAGATTTTTTTCTACTTTCGGGAGGCAAAAAATGTATAGAAATACACTGAGGTATGGATTGGCCGCACTTCTGTCCGGCTGCGTGCTGGCCGCTTCGGCGCTCGCCGAAGAGCGGTCCGCCGCCGGACTCTACACGAGCGACGACGAACACGAGGAACTGCTCGCCACCACGCAAGCCAGCAGCGGCAGCTGCGGCGTGGAACGCTGGTCGGTGAAGACCGGCACCGACGCCGACGTCGGCCTCGTCGACATGAACGATCCCGTCATCCAGACGATCAGCTATCTACGCGGCCTCACGGCGCCGTCGACGCTGCCCGCGAACAACCGTATCCAGCCGACCGAGACCACGATGTTCGTGGTCGACGCGACGCTCGTCGAATACAAGCTCGAGACGGACTCGGACTACCACCTCGTCATCAAGGATTCCGCGGGCAATACGATGATCGCGGAAATCCCCGATCCGGCGTGCGTGGGCGCGGGCAGCCCGTTCGCGAACCTGATCCAGAACGCGCGCAGCACGTTCGACGCCAAGTATTCGGCGACGACGAGCTTCCAGACCGCGAACATCCCGGTCCAGCTCACCGGCATCGGCTTCTTCGATTTCCAGCACGGCCAGACCGGCGTGGCGCCGAACGCGATCGAGCTGCATCCGGTGCTCGACATCGTGTTCAATCCGAGCACGGGCGGCAACGCGGACTTCTCGCTGTCGGCGTCGCCGGGCACGGTGACCGTGCAGCCGGGCGCCACCGCGACGACCACCATCACCGAGACGCCGGCGAACGGCTTCACGGGCAGCGTGGCGCTCTCGGCCACGGGTCTGCCGAGCGGCGTGACCGCGTCGTTCAATCCGAGCTCGACGACCGGCAGCAGCACGTTGACGTTCACCGCATCGAGCTCCGCCGCGGCGGGCACGAGCACCGTGACCGTCAAAGGCGTTTCGGGCAGCCTCTCGCATACCGCGACCGTGACGTTGACGGTCAATCCGAGCGGCGGCGGCGGCGGTCTGACCGCGGTATACAATTCCACGCTCACGGCGCCGTGGTGCTCGACGGTGGGCTCGTCCTGCGATTCCGGCCCCTCGCTGCTGCTCGGCCGCGGCAACATCTCGGGCGGCGCGGAGCCGAACCAGCCGAACACGATCAACAACTCGTGCGCGGACGGCACCTCGGGCACGTTCCACTCGTCGGAATCGATCGACCGCCTCGTGGTCGCTTCGGCCGACGGCAGTCCGCTGACCGCGGGCAAGAGCGTGAAGGTGACGGCTACCGTGTGGGCGTATTCGACGGCCGACGCGCTCGATCTCTATTCCGCTGCGAACGCGAACAGCCCGTCGTGGGTGTTCCTGAGCACGATCAATCCGACCGCAGCGGGCGCGCAGACGCTCTCGACCTCGTTCACGCTGCCGAGCGGCGGCCTGCAAGCGGTGCGCGGCAATTTCCGCTACCAGGGCAGCGCTTCGTCGTGCAGCACGGGTTCGTACGACGACCACGACGACCTGATCTTCGCCGTGAACTCGTCCGCGCCGGCGCCCGATTTCACGATCGCCGCCGCGCCGACGTCGGTCGGCGTCACGCCCGGTGCGAGCACGAGCGACACCATCGCGATCAGCCCGCAGAACGGCTTCACGGGCAGCGTGGCGCTGTCGGCCTCGGGCTTGCCCACGGGCGTCACCGCGTCGTTCAGCCCGACGAGCACGACGGGTTCGAGCACGCTGACGCTCACCGCGGCCAGCAGCGCGCCGGCCGGCACCGCGACGGTTACGATCACGGGCACCTCGGGCAGCCTCACGCACACCACGACGCTGAGCCTCACGGTGAACGCCGCGACGGCGACCGAGCTCGTGACGAACGGCGGCTTCGAGTCGGGCAGCACGGGTTGGACGGCCACGTCGGGCGTGATCACGGCGAGCGGCTCGGGTGAAACCGCACACACGGGCAGCTATCTCGCCTGGCTCGACGGCTATGGCACGACGACGACCGACACGCTGAGCCAGACCGTCACGATCCCGTCGACGATCACGACGGCGACGTTCTCGTTCTGGCTGCACATCGACACGGCCGAGACCACCACGACCACGGCGCACGACACGTTGACCGTGCAGCTCCAGTCGAGTTCGGGCACCGTGCTGACCACGCTCGCGACGTACTCGAATCTCAACAAGAACACGGGCTACGCGCAGAAGACCTTCGACGTCAGCGCCTACAAGGGCCAGACCGTGAAGCTCTACTTCAAGGGCGTCGAGAACAGCTCGCTGCAAACGTCGTTCGTCATCGACGACGTCAGTCTCAAAGTGCAATAAGCCTCATCGGCAAGATGCCTTCCCCCGCTGCGGCGGGGGAAGGTGCCGCAGGCGCCGGACTTCGTCGCGCACGCGGGCACCCTCTTCACGTTCGGCAAGCTCGAGGTCGTACTGCGCCTGCAGTCCGAGCCAGAAATGTGCGCGCGTGCCGAACAGGCGGCCGAGCCGCAATGCGAGCGGCGCGGTGATCGCGCGGCGGCCGCGTATCACGTCATAGACCACGGACGGACGCACGCGCATGGCGCGCGCGGCGGCGTGCGGCGTCAGACCCTCGTGTCCTGCGATGAAGTGCCGCGCCAGGATGTCTCCGGGGCGGACGGGAGCGCGTCGTTTCTTGTTCGGCAGCATGCCGACGAATACGCCAACGCGTGGCGCAAACCGCCGCGTTCAGCCGTCGCGTCCGAGCACCTTGCGCAGGAACGGCACGGTGATGCGCCGCTTGGCCGCGAGCGACTCGCGGTCCAGGCGCTCCACGAGCGCGGTCAGGCTGCCGAGATCGCGCTGGCTGTGCGCGAACAGCCAATCGAGCACGGCGTCGTCGAGCACGAGGCCGCGCGCCGCGGCGCGGCGGCGCACCGCGTCGCGGCGGGTGGCTTCGTCGAGCGGTTTGAGCGCGAGTTGCGTGCAGGCCGAGAGCCGCGAGACGAGATCCGGCAGGCCGAGCCCGAGCTGCGCCGGCGCCGCCGCGGCGGCGAACAACAATGTGGATTTTTCCACTTTACAGCGATTGTAGAGGTCGAACAGCGCATGCTCGACGTCGCGCCCCGCCGCGGCGAGGTCGTCGATCGCGAGCAGTTCGCTGCCGCCGACGCCGCGCAAGACGTCGCCGGCCCCGGCGCCGAGCTTGGCGAGCGGCAGGTATTGGGCGCTGCGGCCCGCCGCGGCGGCGGCCGCGCAGGCGGCGATCAAAAGATGCGTCTTGCCGCAGCCGGCCGGACCGTGCAGATACGCCCACGCGCCGCCCGCTTCGGCGGCATGGCGCACCGCATCGACGCCGGCGCCGTTCTCGCCCGCGACATAGGAGTCGAAACGCTGCTGCGCCGGCCAGCGCAGCGCGAGCGGCAATTGCGCGCTCATGCGGCCGAGCCGGAATCGTCGCCGCGCTCGAGGATCACGATGGTGGGTGCATCCGCTTCGCCCGGAATCACGATCACGGCTTCGCGGCCGCTGCGGTACAGATCGCTTTCGCGATAGCGTTCGTGCAGGTAGCGCAGCAGCACCATGACGACCGCGGCGATCGGCAGCGCGAGCAGCACGCCGAGGAAGCCGAACAGTTCGCCGCCCGCGAGGATCGCGAAGATCACGGCGAGCGGATGCAGCCCGATCTTCTCGCCGACGAGGCGCGGCACGAGCACGTAACCTTCGAGCAGATGGCCGAGGCCGAACACGCCGAGCACGAGCAGCGCATGCGGCCAGTCGTGGTACTGCACGAGCGCAGCGATGAGGCCCATGAGCACGCCCAAGATGCCGCCGAGGTACGGCACGAAGCTGATGAGGCCGGCGACGATACCGATCAACGGTCCGACGTCGATGCCGACCAAGCGCAATCCGATCGCGTAGAACGCGCACAGCGCCAGCATCACCGAGAGCTGGCCGCGCAGGAATCCGGCGAGCGTCGAATCGGCTTCGCGGGCCAGACGACCGATCACGGGCTCGACCGAGCGCGGCAGGAGGTCGTGCACGTGCGCGATGATCAGGCGCCAGTCGCGCAGCAGATAGAAGAACGCCACCGGAACGACGATGAGGTGCGTGATCCAAGCGACGACGGCCAAGCCGGAGCGCGACACTTGGGCGACGACGCTCGCGGCGGCGCCGCCGGCTTCTTTCCAATGCTCCTGGACGATGCCGGCAAGCTGCTGGGTATCGGGCAGTTCGAGATCGATCTTGAGCTGCGCGTTGAGCCAGGGCACGGCCGAATCGCGGAACCAGGCCAGCCACTGCGGCAGGCGGCCGAAGAACGCGGCGATCTGGCGCTGCAGATAGGGCAGGAACAGCAGCAAGAACAAGATCAGGATCAGCACCAGCCCGAGAAACACGATCGCGACGGCCGCATTGCGCCCCAGGCCGCGGCGTTCGAGCCAGCGCGCGAGCGGATCGAACAGATACGCGAACATCGCGGCGATCGCGAACGGCGTGAGCACGGGTGCGAGCAGCCAGATCGCGAACGCGACCACGAGCGCCAGCACGGCGAGGCGCCAGCGCAGCGCCATCTGCGTAGTCATGGGGGATCCCGCCTCCGGGTGTCGCGCGCGGCTTTGCGCGACCATATCACGACGTACTGCAGGCCGCTCGCCACGGTGCACGCCGCCGTGAGCCACACGAGCGCGGTGAGCGCGGCATCGGGCAGCGCGAGCCATCCGCTCAGCCGCACGAGTTCGAGCAGCACGAACGCGATCTGGATGCAGGTCGTCCATTTCGAGAGCAGCGTCGGCTGCGCGCTGATGCGGCCGACGAAATTGTGGTAGGCCACGGCGCCGAGCACGATCACGACGTCGCGACCGACGACGAGCCCGCTCAGCCACGCCGGATCGGCGCCGATGAGCGCCAGCGACACGAAACAGCCCACGAGCATGAGCTTGTCGGCGATCGGATCGAGCACGCCGCCGAGCCAGGTTTGCCAACGGAAGCGCTTGGCGAACCAGCCGTCGAGCGCGTCGCTCAAGCCCGCGGCGGCGGCGACGAGGACGGCGCCCGCGAACTGGCCGTCGCGGATGAGCCACACGAGCGGAACGACGAGCAGCATGCGCAGACCCGTCAGCGCGTTCGGCAAGTGCCGCCACGGCGACAGGCTCCGATCGGGCTTCGTGGTCGTCACGCGGGCGCCTCCGTCCGCCGTCAAGGCTGCATGCCGAGCAGCGCGTCGACCCCCTCGACCGGCGGCTTGGCATTGACGACGCGCACCGGCCCGTTGCCGAGCGAATCGAGCAGGCGCGCGAGCGACACGGTGGCGTCGATCCTGAGCTCCACGCCGTCGCCGCGCGCCAATTCGACCTGCACCCCGCGCACGAGCTCGTTGCGCGACAGCGCGCCGATGAGCCGCGCGTAATCCTCGGCCGAGCCCACGCCGCCCACCCAGACGCGATATGTGCCCGACGGCGTCTCGGCCGGCGTGGCCGCCGTTTCACCGGTCGCGCCATGGCCCGCACCGGCATCGCGCAGCAGCTGATCGACGGCATCGCGGTCGAACTGGGCGATCAAGGTCAGGCGCACCTGCGGCTGGCCGGCGTCGGTTACGACGTTTTGCGCGTATTGGTACTGCTGCACGTAGTGGTCGGCCGACGCGATGGCCTTGACGATCGCCGGCTGCGTCAGCAAGCCGTTGTCGCCGCTCACTTTGACGATGACCTGCGCGAGCGCGTTCTTGAGTGCCTCGGTGCGCTCGCCCTCGGATTGCGAGCTTACGGGCACCTCGCCCGTGTACAGGCTCGCCGCCGCACGCAGCGGAAGCGGGAAAACCAGGGAAAACAGCAGCAGGATCGAGAGGCAGCGCGCGATGGCCAGAGGCACGACGAGGTTCCAGACGGCGTACGGGGGCGGCTCAGTCTGCCGAATCGCGCTGCGAACGTCTATCATTGCGCGCCCGGGTCCCGAAACGTGCGGCGCAAGCCGAGGTCAGCCATGTCCAACGAGAAGGAAGCTCTCACCTACGCCGCCGCCGGCGTCGACATCGACGCGGGCGAAGAAGTCGTCGAGCGCATCAAGCCGCTCGTCGCGCGCACGTTCCGCAAGGAGGTGATGGCGGGTCTCGGCGGCTTCGGCGCGCTCTTCGAGCTGGCCGGCCGCTACAAGGAGCCCGTGCTCGTATCGGGGACCGACGGCGTCGGCACCAAGCTCAAGCTCGCGCAGACGCTCGGCCGCCACGACACGATCGGCATCGACCTCGTCGCCATGTGCGTGAACGACGTGCTCGTGCAAGGCGCCGAACCGCTGTTCTTCCTCGACTATTTCGCCACGGGCAAGCTCGATGTCGCGACGACGGTCAGCGTGATCGGCGGCATCGCCAAGGGCTGCGAGCTCGCCGGCTGCGCGCTGATCGGCGGCGAGACTGCGGAAATGCCCGACATGTACCCGCCCGGCGAATACGATCTGGCCGGCTTCAACGTCGGTGCGGTGGAGAAATCCAAGCTCATCGACGGCGCGAAGATCCGGCGCGGCGATGCGATCGTCGGCATCGCCTCGAGCGGACCGCACTCGAACGGCTATTCGCTCGTCCGCAAGATCTGCGCGCGCGCCGGCAACCCGTTCGATCTCGACCTCGGCGGCGTGCGGCTCGACGACGCCCTGCTCGCTCCGACGACGATCTACGTCAAGCCGATCCTCAAGCTGCTCGGCGAGCGCGAGATCCACGGCATGGCCCACGTCACGGGCGGCGGCCTCGTCGAGAACATCATCCGCGTCGTGCCCGACGACCTCGGCATCGCGCTCGACAGCCGCGCCTGGCAGCTTCCCGCGGTGTTCGATTGGCTGCAGCGCGAGGGCAATGTTCCACAAAGGGAAATGTGGAGAACGTTCAATTGCGGCATCGGCTACACGCTGATCGTGGCGCCCCACGAGGCATCGTCGACGATCGGCGCGCTCGAGGCGCTCGGGCTGCCGGCGTGGACGATCGGCGAAGTCGTGCCGGCGCGCGGCGAGGACCGCGTGCAGATCGCCTGACGGCGGCGGCGTGTTCGACGTCGTCGTGTTCGCCTCTGGGCGCGGCAGCAACTTCGCCGCCCTGCTCGACGCGCAGCGCGCAGGCGCCCCGTTCGCGGTGCGCGCACTGCTGTCGGACAAACCCGCGGCGCCTGCGCTCGACATCGCCCGCACCGCGGGCGTCGAGGCCATCGCGTTGTCGCCGCGCGATTTTCCCGATCGCGCGGCGTTCGACCGCGCGCTGTTCGGGCGCGCGGCGCAGTTCGCGCCCGATCTCGTCGTGCTCGCCGGCTACATGCGCGTCATCGACACCGCCGTCGTCGAAAGCTGGCACGGGCGCATGATCAACATCCACCCTTCGCTGCTGCCGAAGTACCCGGGTCTGCGCACGCACGCACGCGCGCTCGACGCCGGCGACGCGCTGCATGGATCGAGCGTGCACTACGTGACGGCCGAGCTCGACGGCGGTCCCGTCATCGCGCAGGCGACGCTCGCCGTCGCGCCTGGCGACACGCCCGAAACGCTCGCAGCGCGCCTGTTGCCGCTCGAACATCGGCTGCTCGCCGCCACGGTCGAGCTCATCGCACGCGGACGCGTGCAGCTTGGCGCGGAAGGCGTCGTGCTCGATGGAAAGCGGCTGACCGATCCGCTTAGTCTGGAAAGTTGCAGGGCTGCGACGAACACACTTTAGCGTTCACTCGAAGCCGTCAGCAAAGATTGTATAGTCGAGCGTCAGGATACTGACCACGTTGTCGGCGGGACGGCCTACCAGCAAGCGGTGGTGCACCGTATCGTAGTAGGGAAACATCTGCGAGCCGCCGTTGGCTGCGGTGCCTGTCACGCTGTTCCAAGGCTGCACCGTACCGATCAACGGAAATTCGTCGCTGGCCAGGGTGACCGCACCTCGGCCGCCGTTCCAATTCGGACTTCGTACCACGTAATGGCCATCTTCCGTCACGTTGATGCCTCCATAGCCAACCAGATCGTTGGTGCTGGTCCCGACAAACGAATTGGCGACAGATATCGTGCCGACGGTGCCGTGCTCGCCATCGCCCCACGTGATCGCGCCTTGGTTGTTTGCCCACGTGTCGGTGGCGACGTAGTCTCCATTGGCAAGCGGAAGGACATTGAATTCGTTCATCCCGGTAATCGGAGAACCAATCAGCGAATTGTCGGCCGAAACGGCGCCGGAAATTCCGCTCACGCCGCTTCCCCACGTAGCGCAACCCCGAAATGCAGTGGAGAACGTGCCCTCTACGACATAGTTGCCGTTGGCCAATGGAACTACGACACGCCCGATGCCTACGTTTTCCGGGGTGCCGACCAACGAATTTTCGGCGGAAACGACACCCACGGTGCCGACCGCCCCGTTTCCCCAGGTCGCCGCGCCGAAACCGCCGTTCCAAGCGAAACTCGTGACGACGTAGTTGCCGTTCGCCAGAGGCATTGCACCGTAGTCGGAAGCGACGCGATCCATCGGCGTCGAACCGACCAGCGAGTTTTCCGCAGAGACTTCGCCGGTTACGCCGGCGGTGCCGCTTCCCCACGTCGCGCTACCCCGCCAATTATTCCAGGCTGAAGTGCTCACGACGTAATTGCCATTGGCCAGAGCCATGACACTGCTGGCCATTTGATCGCCCGCTTGGGAACCGACCAGCGAGTTGCCGGCGGAAATCGTGCCTGTCGTTCCAACGGTGCCGTCGCCCCAGGTCGCCGCGCCTCGGTCGGCGTTCCATGACTCGCTCGCCACGACGTAGTTGCCATTGCTCAACGCGGTGATTCCGGCGGAGCTCACGTAGTCGCCTTGATTCGAGCCGACCAATGAGTTCGCACTCGAAATCTCCCCGACGACGCCTTTCGTTCCGTCGCCCCAGGTGGCCGCGCCACGGGCGCCGTTCCAAGTATAGGTCCGGACGACGTAGTTGCCGTTGGCGAGCGCCACAACCTCATCACCGACCCGATCGTTTACGGAAGTCCCTACCAAGGAATTCGTCGCCGAGACGACAGCGACGGTTCCGCTGACGCCATTGCCCAAGGTGGCGGCACCCCGAGCGCCATTCCAATGGCGACTGCCCACGACGTAGTTGCCGTTGCCCAGCACCGTGATCAACTGGCCGACGTAATCCCCCGCCGTGGACCCGACCAGCGAATTTTCCTCGGACATCGCGCCCGAAATTCCTGTCGCACCGCTCGCCCACGCGGCAGCACCGCGCCTATCGTTCCACGTCGGATTGGTGACTACGTAGTTGCCGTTGCTGAGCACATAGACGCTGCTGAAAAGCGTGTCGCCTGTTGCGTAGTCGAACGCGCCGATGCCGGTTCCAGTAAGGGAGTTGCTGCTGGAAACGGCTCCGGTCAGGCCCTGCTTGCCGTCTACCCACGTGACGGCTCCCACGTTCTGCCAATCGGGACTGAATACGACGAAGTTGCTGTCGCCGACGATGAAGATGCCTCCTTCGCCAACCTCGTCTCCGACCGCGCTACCGGTTAGCGCGGATATCATGTTTCCTTCGGCGGAATAGAGATAAACCGTTCCAATCCCCAGCGTGGGCAAGGGCGGCAAATCGACGACGACAAAATTTCCGTTCGGAAGCGGGACGACGACTGCCCCAAACGCCACGCTCCCGGGTGGCCCCGGTATATCCGTTTGTGCTGCGCCGGCATGGAGCGGACCGCACAACATCGCAAGCGCGACGATCGCGCACGAAATCCGCTCCGACATGATTGGCACTCGACGGGTGTTGCATGAATCTTAACAGAAGGCCGCCGAGGTCCTTTCGCGTCCGGTCTAAGGTCGCGTTCAGGCTGCCGATGGCAGTCTGCCGCTCCAGCCTCAACTGGAGTCGTCGA
The DNA here is from genome assembly GCA_035650835.1 of Rudaea sp. Classification (GTDB taxonomy): domain Bacteria; phylum Pseudomonadota; class Gammaproteobacteria; order Xanthomonadales; family Rhodanobacteraceae; genus Rudaea. The sequence continues at coordinate 9,789 of DASRGX010000093.1, forward strand.
TGAAGTGGCTTTTGCCATTGCTGATTCTTACTGGTCCGGCGGCCTACGCCGCCGACGCGCCGCTCGCGCCCTTTCACGCCGAATACCAGGTGCTGCGCAATGGCAAGGAGATCGGCCACGCGGTGTTGGATCTGCATGCCGGCAGCGGCGGCAACTGGGAGTTTTCGAGCGAGACGCACGGCACGGCGGGCATGGCGGCGCTGGTGGGGCTTGATGTGGTGGAAAAATCCGCGTTCCGCTGGCAGGACGGCCAACCCGAGTGCCTTCACTACAGCTATGCGCAGAAGGCGGCGATCAAATCGCGCGATCTCGTGATCGACTGCAACTGGTCCGCGCACGCCGCGCAAGTCGACGACAACGGCAGGCCGGCGAGCGTCGCGCTCGAGGCGCCGTCCATGGACCGGCACCTCGTGACGCTCGCGCTCATGCACGATCTCGCACACGCGTCGGCGCCGTTCGACTATCGCGTCGTCGAGAAGGACAAGGTATCGGATCAGCGCTACGTGGAATCGGCGCGCGAGATGCTGGCGCTGCCGGCCGGGAACATCGAAGCGGTGAAGATCGAGCGCGATCGCGGCGCCGATGCCAAGCGCCGCACGACGAGCTGGTTCGCGCCGGCGCGCGGCTACCTGCCCGTGCAGATCGAGCAGGTCGAGAAGAACGACGTGATCACGATGCGGCTGGCCAGCATGCGCTGAGCCCGCCGCGGCTACGACGGCAGTCGTCGGATCTTCGCACCGAGCGTGCCGAGCTTCTCTTCGATGCACTCGTAGCCGCGATCGATGTGGTAGATGCGGTCGACGGTCGTGTCGCCCTTGGCGACGAGGCCGGCGAGCACGAGGCAGGCCGAAGCGCGCAAGTCCGTGGCCATCAGCGGCGCTCCGGACATCGCGCTGACGCCCTTGATCACGGCCGTGTTGCCTTCGAGCCGGATGTCGGCGCCGAGGCGCTCGAGTTCGTGGACGTGCATGAAGCGGTTTTCGAAGACGGTCTCGGTGATCGTGCCGACGCCTTCCGCGACGGCATTGAGCGCCGTGAACTGCGCCTGCATGTCGGTCGGAAACGCAGGATACGGCGCGGTCGTGATGTCCACCGCCTGCGGGCGCCGGCCCTGCATGTCGACTTCGATCCAATCCTCGCCCGTCGAAACCTGGGCGCCGGATTCCTCGAGCTTTTGCAGCACGGCGTCGAGCGTCTTCGGCCGCGCGCGCTTGGCCAGCACGCGGCCGCCCGTGATCGCGCCGGCCACGAGGAAGGTGCCGGTCTCGATGCGGTCCGGCAGCACGTCGTAGTGCGTACCGTGCAAGCGCTCGACGCCCTCGACGACGATCGTGCTCGTGCCGCCCCCTGAAATCTTGCCGCCCATCGCGTTGATGCAGTTCGCGAGATCGACGACTTCGGGTTCTTGCGCCGCGTTTTCGATGATCGTGGTGCCCTGCGCGAGCGCGGCCGCCATCATGATGTTCTCGGTGCCGGTGACGGTGACGAGGTCCATGACGATGCGCGCGCCCCTGAGCCGCTTGGCGCGCGCGCGAATGTAGCCGTTTTCGACCGTGACGTCGGCGCCGAGCGCCTGCAGTCCCTTGATGTGCAGATTCACCGGGCGCGAACCGATCGCGCAGCCGCCGGGCAGCGAGACGTCCGCTTCGCCGAAGCGCGCGACGAGCGGCCCGAGCACGAGGATCGACGCGCGCATGGTCTTGACGAGATCGTACGGCGCGAAATAGCGGTTGGCCGGCCGCGGATCGACGTGAATGCGCATGCGCTCGTCGATCGTCAGCGCCACGCCCATCTGGCCGAGCAGCTCCATCGTCGTGGTGACGTCATGCAAGTGCGGCACGTTGCCGATCGTCACGGGCTCGTCGGCGAGCAGGGTCGCGGCGAGGATCGGCAACACGGCGTTCTTGGCGCCCGAAATCCAGACGTCGCCGTTGAGAGGCTCGCCGCCGCTGATTACGATTTTTGCCATGGGAATTTATGGTGTGAGTGAGCCGGAAGCGCCGGTGCGCAGGGCCGTTGGGGGAATCGCCGGGCGAGAGCGTCTTTGCATTCGTGTCGACATCCAGCCTCAGCCACGCTGCCCTGCTTCCTCGGGCGTCACGGTCTTCAAGGACAAGGCATGGATCGCACCGCCCATCAAATCGCCCAAAGTCGCGTACACCATGCGATGGCGCGCGAGCGGCAGCTTGCCGGCGAACGCCGCCGCCACGACCGTGGCCTCGAAGTGCACGCCATCGTCGCCCCGCACTTCGGCATGCGCCCCGGGCAGGCCTCGTTCGATGAGATTCTTGATGGTGGCTGTGTCCATGCTGGGGCTTGATTATGGCGGGATGCGGGCGCGTGCCCGGTTGCGACGCCGGCCGGACTTCGGCCGTCCTAGGCCCGGGCAGGGGCCGACAGGGTACAATAGGGACGCGCATGGTACTTAAAATCCTTGGCCGCAGAAACCCGGATCGCGACGAACCAGCAATTTCCCTCTGGCATCCCCTGCTCATGAACGCACAATTGAAGACCGCCGCCGCGGCGTCGAGGATCACGCAATCCGTGCTGGATTCCTCGACGCTCGACCCCGCGATGCTCAAACGCAGCGCGTCGGTCGTGATCGATACCGAAGCGCGTGCGATCGAGGTGCTCAAGAATCGCATCGACGACAGCTTCTTCGACGCCTGCCGGCTCATGTTCGAGTGTCCGGGCCGCGTCGTGGTGTCGGGCATGGGCAAATCGGGCCACATCGCGCGCAAGATCGCGGCGACCCTGGCGTCGACCGGCACACCCGCCTTTTTCGTCCACCCGGGCGAGGCGAGCCACGGCGATCTCGGCATGATCACGCAAAAGGACGTCGTGCTCGCGCTGTCCAACTCGGGCGAGACCGACGAGCTCCTGACGATCCTGCCGGTCATCAAGCGCCAGGGCATTCCGCTCATCGTCATGACGGGCAATCCAGGCTCGTCCCTCGCGACGATGGGCGACGTGCATCTGGACGCGAGCGTGCCTGCCGAGGCGTGTCCGCTCGGCCTCGCGCCGACGGCGAGCACGACCGCCGCGCTCGTGATGGGCGACGCGCTCGCGATCGCGCTGCTCGAAGCGCGCGGCTTCACCGACGAGGACTTCGCACGCTCCCACCCGGCCGGCAGCCTCGGCCGCAGGCTGTTACTGCACATCGCGGACATCATGCACTCGGGCGACCAGGTGCCGCGCATCGGCGCAGACGCGAGCCTTTCCGAAGCGCTCATCGAGATGACGCGCAAGGGCCTCGGCATGACCGCGATCGTCGATACCGACCAGCGCCTGCTCGGCGTGTTCACCGACGGCGACCTGCGCCGCGCGCTCGACAACAAGAACGTCGACCTGCGCGCCACGCCCGTGACCGCGCTCATGACCGCGAAGCCCAAGACGATCGGCGCCGACAAGCTCGCCATCGAAGCCGCCCGCCTCATGGAAGCACACAAGATCCACGCGCTGCTCGTCGTCGACGCCGAGAATCGCGTCGTCGGGGCGCTCAATATTCACGATTTGCTGCGCGCGCGGGTGGTCTGAGAGCCGGGAGTGGGGATTCGGGATTCGGGATTGGCCGAGCGGGGCCCGGACCCATACCGCGAACCGCGGCTTTGGGATTCGTAACAGCCCTTCCGCTACCATCGCACGCTCTTGCCAATCCCTAATCCCAAATCCCCGCTTTCCCAATGAACCTCAACGACCTCCCCGCCGACATCCGCGAGCGCGCTGCGCGGATCAAGCTCGCGGTGTTCGATGTCGACGGCGTGCTGACCGACGGCACGCTGTGCTATGCCGACGACGGCCGCGAGCTCAAGTCGTTTCATGTGCACGACGGCTTCGGCCTGAAGCGCCTCATGGCCAACGGCATCGAAGTGGCCGTGATCACGAGCCGGATGAGCCACATCGTCGCCGAGCGCACGGCCGAGCTCGGGATCGCCCACGTCTACCAGGGCCAGGAGAACAAGCTCGCCTGCTACGAGCAGCTCGTGCATGCGCTCGAGCTCGCCCCCGAGCACACCAGCTATTGCGGCGACGACCTGCCCGATTTGGCCGTGATGCGCCGCGTCGGTTTGGCGGTGGCCGTCGCCAACGCACACCCGTGGCTGCGCGAGCGCGCGCACTGGCGCACGCGCCTGCGCGGCGGCGAAGGTGCGGTGCGGGAAGTTTGCGATCTCCTGCTTGCCGCACAAGGCAAGGCCGAGAGCGAGCTCGAGCGGTACGGCTGATGGAACGGCGCACGATCTTCACGATATTCGTCCTCGCCGTGCTCGCGCTGACGAGCCAGGTCGCGGTCTGGGTGTTCCGGCCGCACGATCAGGTGCCCGCGTTCATCGGTCCGCCGCGATCCGATTACACCCTCGCCGATTTCTCGATCGACGCGCTCGACGACACCGGCAAGCTTTCGTTCACGGTGCGCGGACCGCGCCTCACCCACAAGGAAGACGACGGCTCCGTCTATGTCGACACGCCCGATTACGTGATCGTCGACAATGCGGGCAACACCTGGAACGGAAAATCCGAAGCGGCCTGGGTCAACAAGGACGGCACGATCATGCGGCTCGAAGGCCATGTCGTGATGCATCGCCAGGCGACTACGAAGGTGAAGCCGGCCGATATCGTCACGTCCGACCTCACGACCTGGCCCAAGGACAAGAAAATGGAGACGGCGGCGCCCGTCACGATGACCGATCCAGACTCTATACTGTCGGGCACCGGCATGAAATCCGACTTGGGCCTCAAAGTCCTGGAGCTGTTCGCCAATGTCCATTCCATCTTGCAACCGAAACACCGCGATGCGCCGCAGGGTTGAAGCCATCGTGCTCTGCGTGGCCACCGTCGCGTACGTGCCGGCGGCGTTCGCGCTCAGCACCGACCGCGATCAGCCGATGGACGTCAAAGCCAACTACCTGCGCACGGACCAGAACAAGAACACGAATCCCGACGTGAGCGTGACGTTCCTCAAGGGCAACGTCGAAATCACGCAGGGTTCGATCAAGGCGCACGGCGAAGAAGCCACCATCTACCAGGACAGCGGCGACAAATCGGCCAAGCCCGCCGCGGAAGGTGCGGCGAACAGCGGCAACAGCAAGATCAAACGCGTGCTGCTCGTCGGCAAGCAGGCCCACCTGCAGCAGGTGCACGACGGCGATTGCAGCCTCATGCTGGCCGACGCCGACACGATCGATTTCCACACCGATACCGACATCGCCGACCTGCGCGGCCACGTCACCGTCGTGCAGAAGGACAAAGGCGAATTCCACGGCGAGCACATGGTCTACAACACGAAGACCGGCGAGATGGAGAGCGGCGACAATAGCCCCGAGAGCCGCGTCACGATGCGCTTCGAACCCAAGAGCCAGCAGCCGCAGTCGCAGAGCTCGGACAACTGCGGTTTTCCGGCCGGCAATTCGTCGAAGGCGAAGCATTGACACGATGCTGAACGCAGTCGGATTGCAGAAGAGCTTCCGCGGCCGCGCCGTCGTCCGCGATTTCGATTTCAGCTTGCAGCAGGGCGAAGTGGTCGGCCTGCTCGGCCCGAACGGCGCGGGCAAGACGACGACGTTCTACATGGTCGTCGGCCTGATCGGCGCGGACGCGGGACGCATCACGCTCGACAAGCACGACATCACGCAGATGCCGATGCACGCGCGCGCGCGCCTCGGCGTCGGCTATCTGCCGCAGGAACCTTCGGTGTTCCGCCGCCTGACCGTCGCCGAGAACGTGCTGGCGATACTCGAGCTGCGCAAGGACCTCACTGCCGCCGGACGCCGCGCCGAGCTCGAATCGCTGCTCGACGAACTGCAGATCGCGCACATCGCCGACAGCAAAGGCGTGAGCCTCTCGGGCGGCGAGCGCCGGCGCGTCGAGATCACGCGCGCGCTCGCGGCCAAGCCGCGCTTCATGCTGCTCGACGAACCCTTCGCAGGCATCGATCCGATCTCGGTCGTCGAGATCCAGCGCATCGTCAGGCAGCTCAAGGCGCGCGGCATCGGCATCCTGATCACGGATCACAATGTGCGCGAGACGCTTGGGATTTGCGATCGCGCCTACATCATGAGCGATGGTGCCGTGCTCGCGAAGGGCGCACCGGCCGACGTGCTCGCGAACCATCAGGTGCGCGAGGTCTATCTCGGGAAGGAATTCCGCATGTGAGGGCTGCCTGTTCAGGCACCGTTCCGCGGCTTTCGGCTTAAGTCGAAGATGCCGGGGACCCGGCGAGTATAGCGCGTTTTTCCCGATTGACGGACAGCCCCGCGACGGCGCTATCCTGCGATCCTTGGCGGCCGTGTAAAACCGGGACTGGAAGCTCGACAAGTGAAGCCTGCCTTACATCTACGCATCAGCCAGCAACTGGCGCTCACCCCGCAGTTGCAGCAAGCCATCCGGCTGCTGCAATTGTCCAGCGTCGAGCTCGAGCTCGAGCTGCGCGAGGCGCTGGAATCCAATCCGCTGCTCGAGCTGGCCGAACCGAACGGCCAGGAATCGTTCGAGGGAACGAACGAGGCGAACGGCGAGGAAGCGCCGGCCGCCAGCGAAGAAACCCACGAGACGCGCGAAGAGCTCGCCTACGAAGAGCCCGTCGATCTCGGCCTCGATCGCTTCGATTACAGCAGCGGTCCGCCGCCCGAAGACGCCGAAGGTCTCGAACCGCAGGACCAGGAACCCGAGGATCTGCGCGATCACTTGCTCTGGCAATTGAACCTGACGCCATTGTCCGAGCGCGACCGCGCGATCGGCGCCACGATCATCGAAGCGATCGACGACGACGGCTACCTGCACGAGACCAACGAGGTGCTGCAGGCGAACCTCGCGGAACTGCACCACGTCAACTTCGAAGAAGTCGAAGCGATGCGGCATCGCATCCAGCATTTCGATCCGATCGGCGTCGCCAGCCGCAATTTGAGCGAATGCCTGCGCGTGCAGCTCGACGCGTTCGATGCGTCGACGCCGGGCTGGGCCACGGCGCGGAACCTCGTCTGCGAACATCTCGAAGCATTGGCGCGCAACGACCGCGCTCGCCTGTGCAAGCAGATGCAGACCACGCCCGAGGATCTCGATGCGGCGATCGCGCTGATCCGCTCGCTCGACCCCAAGCCCGGCGCGCAGGTCAATCCGGCCAAGACCGAATTCGTCGCCCCCGACGCCTACGCGCACAAGCACAACGGCCGCTGGATCGTCAGCCTGAGTCCCAACTGCCAGCCCAAGCTCGCGATCAACCAGCATTACAGCGGTCTGATCGCCCGGGCGCGCCGCGACGACGCGAGCTATCTGCGCGGGCAGCTCCAGGAGGCGCGCTGGCTCATCAAGAGTCTGCAGACGCGCGCCGATACGATGCTCAAGGTCGCCACCGCGATCGTGCGCGCGCAAAGCGGCTTCCTCGATTTCGGCCCCGAGGCCATGCGACCGCTCGTACTGCGAGACATCGCCGAGGAGATCGGCATGCACGAATCGACGGTCTCGCGCGTGACCACGCGCAAGTACCTGCACACGCCGCGCGGCACGTTCGAGTTCAAGTACTTCTTCTCGTCGGGCGTGTCCACGGTCGACGGTGGAGCGGCTTCGGCCACGGCCATCCAGGCCATGATCCGCAAGCTCATCGACGAGGAGGCGCCGACGCGGCCGCTCTCGGACCAGGCGCTGGCGACCGAACTCAATAAGCGCGGCATCGAAGTTGCAAGACGTACGGTAGCGAAATATCGCGAGGCGCTGAACATCCCTTCCTCCAACGATCGCAGCCGGCTCGGCTGAAAGGAGTGCACCGGAACCCATCACCGAAGGGCAGGTCCAATACGATGCATCCGCGCGTTTTCGCGGAAGCCTGCGAAGCGCGGGATCGCAAACGTTTCGTTATCGTCACGAGGAACACACCATGCAGATCATTGTCAGCGGTCACCAGGTAGCCGTCACTCCCGCCCTGAACGACTACGTCTCCAGTAAATTCGAGCGTATCGTCCGCCACTTCGACCATCTGCACGACGTCACCGTCACCTTGAGCGTCGAGAAGCTCTTCCACCGGGCCGAATGCACCATGCGTTGCGCCGCGGGCAAGGTCATCCACGCCGACGCGCAAGCCGCCGACATGTACGCCGCGATCGACGCGCTCGCCGACCGCCTCGACCGCCAAGTCAAGAAGCACAAGGAAAAACTCACCGACCACCACCGCGAGGACGCGCGCGAAGCGCGCTACGGCTGAACCGCCACGGCCGTGCGATCGCGCGTCGGGGGAACTAGCGCGCGATCGCCTCGAGAGTCACGTTGTCGAGCCACGCCGACCCGCCGTCGAGCAGGGTGGCGCCGATCTCGATCGTCTTCGTCCCGGGCGGCACGCTCGCGCGCACGCTCACGCGATGCCAATCGCTCGTGCCGGTTTGCGGCGGCGAGAACTCGC
>DASRGX010000094.1:0-12833 GCA_035650835.1 Rudaea sp.
CCCGATTCTCGATTCCCAGCTCTGAAATGGCTCTCTATCTCTACAAAGCCGTCACTCCCGCGGGCGAAGTCCTCGAAGGGCAGATGGAGGTCGCCTCGAACGACGAGGTGGTCGCCAAGCTCCAGGACGCCGGCAACATCGCGCTCGACGTGCGCGAGGCCGGCGAGGGCGGCGGACGGGGTTCCTTGTTCGGAGGCCTGTTCCGGCGCTCGGCCATGAATGCGACCCAGGTGCTGCAGTTCACGCAGCAGCTGTCGACGCTGCTCGGCGCGGGGTTGCCGCTCGACCGCGCGTTGCAAGTCGTGCTCGAACTGCCGGAGGGCGAGAAGGCCAAGCGCATCATAGAACGCGTGCGCGACACCGTGCGCGGCGGCGCGCCGCTCTCCGACGGGCTCGAGAGCGAACCCGGCGTGTTCTCCAAGCTCTACGTCAACATGGTGCGCGCCGGCGAGATCGGCGGTTCGCTCGATTCGACGCTGTCGCGTCTCGCGCACTATCTCGAACGCTCGAAGGCGCTCAAGGAGAGCGTCGTCAACGCGATGATCTACCCGGCGATCCTGATCCTCATGGTGTTCGCCGCGCTGATGGTGCTGCTCATCTTCGTGGTGCCGCAGTTCGTGCCGATGTTCAAGGACATGAACGTGGAGCTGCCGCTGATCACGCAGGTCGTGCTGTTCGTCGGCATCGCCCTGCGCGACTGGTGGTGGCTCTTGGTCCTGCTCGTCGTGACCGTGATCGTCGTGACCCGCAGGCGGCTGGCCGACCCGGCGTCGCGGCTCAAGTTCGATGCCCGCCTGCTCACGATGCGCATCGTCGGGCCGCTGGTTTCGAAGCTCGAAACCGCGCGTCTGGCGCGCACCCTGGGAACTTTGCTCAAGAATGGCGTTCCTTTGTTGACGGCGCTCGGCATCGGCCGCAACGTGCTCGGCAATTCGGCGCTGGCCGAGGCCGTGGACCAAGCGACCGAGGAAGTGAAGACCGGTGGCGGCCTGGCGTTCTCGCTCGGCCACAGCAAGCGGTTTCCGAAGCTCGCGCTGCAGATGATCAGCGTGGGCGAGGAATCGGGCGCGCTCGACGACATGCTGCTCAAGGTCGCCGACACGTTCGACGTGGATGCGAAGAACACCGTGGACCGGATGCTCGCGGCATTGGTGCCCGTGATGACTGTGGTGATGACCGGCGTGGTCGGCTTCATCATGATGGCCATCCTCGTGCCGATCATGAGCGTCAGCGGCTCGATTCAATAAGCGCGAACCAATAACAAGGCGGATTTATGCACAAGTATACAAATTGCAAGGCGCCGGCGCGGCGCCGCGAACTGCGCCACAGCGGCGCGTCCGGCTTCACGCTCATCGAAATGGTGATGGTGATCGCGCTGATCGGCATCGTCATGAGCGTGGTCGGCGGCTATGCCGTGCAGCGCTTCAACCAGGGCAAATACAACGCCGGCAAGGCCGCCGTGCACTCGATGGACATGAAGATCCAGGCCTACATGCTCGACAACGGCGGGCCGCCGCAGACCCTCAACGATCTCGTCGCGCGGCCCGGTAACGCGCCGAACTGGAACGGCCCGTACGCGAAGCCCGGCGATCTCAACGACCCGTTCAATCACCCGTTCATGTACAAAGTGCCCGGCGCGCACGGCGAATACGACGTCATCTTCCTCGGCAAGGACGGCAAGGAAGGCGGCGAGGGCATGGACAAGGACTACGGCAATTGGGAATGAGCCCGCGCGCCGGCGGGGAGTGATCGCATGCGCGCAGCGTACGCACGTCAACGCGGTTTCAGCCTCATCGAAATCGTCGCGGTGCTCGTGTTGGTGGGCATCGCGCTCGCGTTCGTGTCGATCGCGTTCACGAAGACGCTCGACAGCGCCAAGGTGCAGGCGGCCAGCCGCGATCTCGTCGCGGCATTGCGCTACACGCGCGGTCAGGCGATCGTGAAGGGCAAGCAGACCGCGCTCGACATCGATCTGCAGAACAACACGTACATGGCGCCCGGGCGCGCGATGGTGCATCTGCCGAAGGAGATGCACATGACGCTGCTCACCGCCGAGAGCGAGCAGACGAGCGCGACGTCGGGACGCATCCGCTTCTTCCCGGACGGCGCCTCGACGGGCGGGCACATCTCGGTGCTCATGGGCCGGCGCGAGTGGCGCATCAACGTGAGCTGGCTCACCGGCCAGGTCGTGCGCGAAGAAGTCGCCGCGCGCTAGGCGCCGGCTTCGTATACTTTTTCATGGAGTCTCGGGTTCGTCGATGCCGTACGTCCGTTCGCCAATCCGGAGCATGCCGCCGCGCCAGCGCGGTTTCACGCTGATCGAGCTCATCGCGGCGTTCGTCGTGTTCGCGCTCGGCTTCGGCGTGCTCATGCAGATCCTCTCGAGCTGTCTGCACACGACGGCGCAGTCGGCCGACTACACGCGCGCGGCGCTCTGGGCGCAGTCGCTGCTCGACACGCAAGGCGTCGGCGAGCCGCTGCAGGAAGGCGACTACAGCGGCCGTTTCGACGACAAGTTCAGCTGGCGCCTGCGCATCGGCAAGATCGACCCGCCCGAGCCGATCGCAGCGGTCGGCGGCGTCGCGCCGGGCAACTCGAACGCGCAGGCGATGCCCGAGACCTCGGTCAACGCCATCGATCTCTATCAGCTCGAGCTCGTCGTGAGCTGGGGCAGCTACTACATGACGCACAACGCGCGCTTCGTGACGCTGCGCTCGATCAATCCCGCGGCGATCAACACCGGCATCGGCAATGCCGGGCCGACGCGCGGCGGGCAGGGCAATCTGTGAGCGCGCGGATTCTTAGGCAGACATCGCGCGAGGGCGGCTTCACGCTGCTCGAGGTGCTGCTCGCGGTGACCTTGCTCGCGCTCCTGATCGCGGGTGCCTACAGCGGCATCCACGCGTCGGCGAATGCGATGCGTGCCGGCGAAGCGGCGATCGACCGCACGGACCGTCTGCGCACCGCGCAGGAATTCCTGCGCCATCAAGTGAGCCGCATCCTGCCGCTCGCCTTCGCGCAGAAGGAAGCGGACGGCACCACGTACGTGTTCGAAGGCCGCGATCACTACATGCGCTTCGTCGCGCCGATGCCCGGCTATCTGAGCCGCGGCGGGCCGTACGTGCAGACGCTGGAACTCGTGCGCGGCAGCGACGGTCTGCAATTGCAATTTCGCGATGCCATGCTCAACGGGTTCGACGTGGACAAGGCCAATACCGACAACAGCGAGCCCGTGGTGCTGCTCGACCGCATCCGCGACGGCCGTTTCGAATATCGAACGCTCGACGAACAAGGCCATCTCGCGAACTGGAGCAGCAACTGGCCCGATCCGGCGGTGACGCCGATCATGGTGCGCATCGAGCTCACGATGCAGCCCGGCGTGCAGATTCCGTGGCCTACGCTCGACGTTCCGCTCGTGCTCAATGCAGGCGCGGTGCGGCGCACCTTCGTTCCCGCGCAGATCCAGGCCGGCGGAGTGAAAACGCAATGACGGCGCGGTGCGCACATCGGCAGCGCGGGGTCGCGCTGATCCTCGTCGTGTGGGTCATCGCGCTCATGAGCGTGCTGCTCGGCAGTTTCGCGCTCATCGCACGCTCGGAGAACCTGCAGTCGCGCCACATGTTCGATGCGACGGCCGCCCGCTACGCGGCGCAAGCGGGGCTCGAGCGCGCGGTGTTCGAATTGCGCCGTCCGGACCCGCTGCAGCGCTGGGTCGGCGACGGCCGCCCTTACGAATTCCAGTTCGACAACGCGCTCGTGCACGTCGAGATCACCGACGAGTCGGGCAAGATCGACATCAATTCGGCCGACGATACGTTGCTGCAATCGCTGTTCACCTCGATCGGGCTCGACCTCGACCGTGCCGCGGCGCTCTCGGATGCGATCCAGGATTGGCGCGATCCCGACGACGCGACGCGGCCGCACGGCGCCGAGGCCGGAGAGTATCGGGCGGCGGGTTTGACCTACGTTCCGCGCAACGCGCCGTTCCAGACGGTTTCGGAAGTGCAGCAGGTGCTCGGCATGAACTACGAGATTTACGAGCGCATCGAACCGGCGATCACGATCTACTCGGCCGGCGGCGCGCCGAATCCCGCCTATGCGCCGCTCGAAGCCCTGCTCGCGCTGCCCGGCATGACGCCCGAGCTCGCCCAGCAGCTCATCGCCGCGCGCCAGCAAATCGCGCCGGGCCAACCGAATCCCACGCCGCTGACCCTGCCGGACGGCACCCAGCTCGTGGCCAATGGCGGCGGGAACACGTACACTATCAAGTCCCGTGCCACGCTCGCGAACGGCGCCAGCACCGTGCTCGACGCCAGCATACGCCTGGGCGGAGTCGGTGCGGCCGGAAGGCCGTACACCGTGCTGCGCTGGCGCGACGACGAAGCTTCGCGATGACGATCACCGACGCGCTCAACATCCAGCTCGCCCGCTTGCGGACGCGCTTCTCGAGGACGCCGCTGCCGCGCTTTTTTGCGTGGTGGGGGCGCGAGCTCGTGGCGTGCTTGCCGGCGCGGTGGCAGGCGCTGCTCGCGGAGCGCTCCGACGCGCTCTTGCTCGAGAACCAGGCGCGCGAGCTCGTGCTGTGGCGTCAGTCGGGCGAGCGCTGCCGCGAGCTCGGACGCATCGCGCTCGACGACACCGCCGACGGGCAGCGTGCGGCGTATCTGCGCTTGCGCGCCGAGCTCGAAGATCCGAACCTGCCGCAGTATTACTGCATTCGTCCCGAACGTACGCTGCGCCGGTCGATCAGCTTGCCGGCGGCGGCCGAAGACAATCTGCGGCAGGTGCTGTCGTTCGAAATGGACCGGCAGACGCCGTTCAAGGCCGACCAGGTGTATTTCGACTACCGCCTCGGCGCGCGCAGCGCGGCGGACCGCAATCTGCAAATCGAACTCACGGTGGTGCCGCGCGCCCAGCTCGATGCCGAGCTCGCCTTGCTCACGGCCTGCGGCGCCGAGCTCGACGGTGTGGACTGCTGGCGCGCGGGGTCGGGCAGCGTGCGCGCAGGACTCAATCTGCTGCCGCCGGCGCGGCGCGTGCAGCGCAAGAACATGCGCCTGCGCACGAACCTGGCGCTCGGCGCGGCGGCCCTCGTGCTGCTCGTCACGGTCATGCTGCAGGCGCTCGCGAATCGCGAATCGGCGCTCGCCGCGATGACCGACGACGTGCAGAAGGCGAACAACGAAGCCAAGCAAGTCCTGCAGTTGCGCAAGACGCTCGAGGATACGATCAACTCGGCGAACTTCCTGAACCGGAAGAAGCGCGAGACGCCGCTCATGCTCGACCTGCTCAACGACCTGAGCAAGCGCTTGCCCGACGACACGTACCTCGAGCGTTTGAGCGTCGACGAGCGCAACAAGATCGAAATGCAGGGCTTGAGCAGCGACGCGTCGAAGCTCATCGGCCTCCTTCAGCAATCGGAAGTGCTCGCCAATCCGAGCGTGCAGGGAACGATCCAGCCCGATCCGCGCACGAAGAAGGACCGTTTCAACATCACGCTGGATTTCCGCGCGCTCGTCGAAGCGGAGAAGGCGCGCGAAGCCAAGCCCGATCATGGCGGGCGCAAGGATGGAGGAGGCAAGAATGCGCCTGCTGCCGGAAGCCCGTAACAGCCGGTTCCTCGCGCTCGTGTTGCTCGCGATCGTGCTGCTCGTCGTGTACGTGGCGGGCGTGCACTGGTGGTTCGTGGCGCCCGAGCTCGACATGGCCGACCAGATGAGCGATCTGCGCGAGCAGCAGCAGCGCTTCCGCCAGACGGTCGCACAGAAGCCCGAAATCGAGAAGCGCTTGGCCGAAGTGCGCGCATTCGAGCAGGGGAACCAAGCCTTCCTCACCGATGCCGATTCGAACAGCGCGTTCTCGGATCTGACGCAGCGCCTCAAGCAGGCGATTAGCGCGCGCGTCAAGGACGAGAACCGTTGCCAGATCGTCAGCAATTCCAATTTCAAGGGCGGCGAAGAGGAGCTTTACCAGCGCGTCACGATCCAGGTGCGCATGCGCTGCGATCTCGAGCCGTTCGCGGGCATCCTCTACGAAATCGAGAACGGCAATCCTTACCTGTTCGTCGACCAGCTCATGATTTATCGCCAGCAGGGCGGCTACATCCCGCCGGGTGGCAAGGCGCCGCAGATCGCGCTCGACATCCGCTTCAACCTGTCGGGCTATCTGCGCAAGCCAGGGAAGTCCGCGTGATGAGCGTTCAGGGCGCGCGACTCGTCACGCTGATCCTGGCCGGCACCTGCGCGGTGCTGTTCCTGCTCGCGCTCGCTTTGCAGTTCGGCCTCGGCCGCAGCTACCACTGGCTGGCCGACGACGAAAACGGCGCGGCTCCCGCGGTCGACGGGGTCATCGACCGGACGCCGTTCAAGCTGCCGCCCGAAACGACGTTCGCCGAGATCGCCGCGCGGCCGATCTTCAACGAGGACCGAAAGCCGACGCCGGAAACCACGGTCGAGGCGCCGCCGCCTCCGCCGCCGACGCCGCTCAACATCAACTTGACGGGCGTGATCCTGACGCCGCAATTGCGCATGGCGATGATCCACGACAACGCCAAGAACGATTCCGCCGCGGTCAAGGAAGGCATGCCGTTGCCGGGCGATCTCGGCGGCTGGACGTTGACCCAGGTCAAGCCGCGCAGCGCAGTGTTCAAGGAAGCGGGCGGCGACGAGGTCGAAGTGGAACTGATGACGGCCGTCGCGAATCCAAAGCCCGGCACTCCGGGACACCCGGGTTCGCCACCGGCGCCGCCGGTGGCCGGAGCGGCCGGCGGTGCGCGCGGCGCGGCGCCGCCGCCCAACGCCGCGAAGCCGAACGGCCAGGCCGAGGATTTGCAGCGGCGCATCGAAGAGCGGCGCCGGCAGATGCGCGACGAAGCCGAGCGGCTCAAGCAACAGCAACAGCAGCAGAATCCGCAGCAACACTGAAGCGAACGGTACGGAGTAGCCAACGTGTCCATACGTCCTCACATTCTCAGCGTCACGTGCTTCGTGGTTCTGCTGGCAGGCTGCGCTACGGCGCCGGTGCCGAAATCCGCGGCCGTCACGAACGAACTCCAGCCGTCGGCGCCGACGCCCGATGTCGCCGATCGCATCGAGCAGCACGAAGACGAAAACCCGATCAAGCTCAAGAACGACGAGAAGACCACGCGGCCCAAGCCCCAGCTCGAGCCCGGCACCGGCAGTTTCGTCAACGAGCAGGCGGCGCGCGCGCCGATCGGATCGTCGCGAGCGGCCGCCGAAGGCCAGATCACGTTCAATTTCGAGAACGAGCCGATCCAAGCGGCCGTGCAGGCGATCCTGGGTTCGCTGCTCAAGGAAAACTACACGGTCGCGCCGAATGTCACGGGCAACGTGACGTTCTCGACCTCCAAGCCGATCACGCCCGAGCAGGCGATGCCGATCCTCGAGATGCTGCTCGCCTGGACCAACAACACGCTCGTGCGCAAGGACGGCCGTTACGAAGTCGTGCCCATCAAAGACGCCATCCCGGGCAATCTCACGCCGCGCGTCGCGCCGCCAAACATCGCCAAGGGTTACGAAGTGCGCGTGTTCCCGCTCAAGTACATTTCGGCGAGCGAGATGCAGAAGCTGTTGAAGCCGTACGCCAAAGCCGACGCCATCGTCAACGCGGACAACGCGCGCAACATGATCGTAATGGCCGGCACGGCGTCCGAGCTCGCCAATTACCAGCGCACGATCGAGGTCTTCGACGTCGACTGGCTGAAAGGCATGTCGATCGGCGTATTCAGCTTGCGCAACATGGACGTCACGAAGGTGATGCCCGAACTCGACAAGGTGTTCGGCGCCGCGGGCGAATCGCCGCTCGCCGGCATGTTCCGCTTCATCCCGATGGAGACGACGAACGCGATCGTCGTCATCACGCCGCAGCCGGAATACCTGAAACAGGCTGAGTCGTGGATCTACCGGCTCGACACGGGCGCCGGCGAGAACGGCACGCAGCTCTACGTCTACGACGTCAAGAACGTCAAGGCCGTCGATCTCTCCGATCATCTGAACTCGATCTTCACGGGCCGCACGACGACCACGACGCGCTCGAGCGCCAGTGGCAACGTGGCGCCGGGTCTCAGGCCCGTCAACATCGGCGGCCTCGGCGGCGGGGTAGGCGGCGTGGGTGGCACGAATTCGGCGCTGGCGGCGGGCAGCAAATCGCTGTCGTCGACGACGATGACCGGCACCACGGGCGCCGCGCCCTCGAACTTGAGCACCACCGGCACCGGCGCACCGCCCAGCGCCGCGGGCCAGAAGGAAACCGACATCCGCATCACGCCGATCGAGGAGAACAATCAGCTCCTCGTGATGGCGACTCCCGGCGAGTGGGATTCGATCCTCTCGGCGATCCACCGCCTCGACGTTTCGCCGCTGCAGGTGCAGATCGAGACGCGCATTCTCGAGGTCACGCTGACCGGCGATCTGCAGTACGGCGTCCAGTGGTGGCTCGCGGGTCTCATCAACAACAACGGTTCGGCGACGGGTTACACCTACGATCCCAATTTCCAGGGCAATCCGGCCGACCGCCATCGTCTTTCGCTCGGAGCGAGCAGCGGCGCCGGGCCCGTGCAGAACGGCGGCTTGTTCTATTCGTTCCTCAACAAGAACATGCAGGTCGCGCTCAACGCCCTGCAAACTTCGACGAATACGAAGATCCTGTCGGCGCCGTCGATGGTCGTGCTCAACAACCAGGAAGCGCAGATCAACGTCGGCACCCAGGTGCCGATCCTGTCGACGTCGATCGTCGGCGTCGGCGGCATCGGCGTCACGTCGACGACGAGCACGAACGGAATCGCGAACACCGGCATCGGTTCGAGCACCTACATCAACACGGGCGTCGTGCTCGACGTCAAGCCGCGCGTGAATCCGGGCGGACTCGTCTACATGGACGTCTCGCAGGAGGTGAGCTCGCCGGGACCGATTCCATCGGGTTCGACGACCGGCAATCCGCCGATCAACCAACGCCAGCTGCAGACGCAGATCGCCGTGCAGAGCGGCCAGACCGTGCTGCTCGGCGGCCTGATTTCCGAAACCGACAACACGACGAGCAACGGTCTGCCGTTGATCGCGAGCATCCCGATCCTCGGCAAGTTGTTCGGCAACACGAATCACGAGCGCGATCGCCAGGAAATCATCGTGCTGATCACGCCGCGCGTGATCACGAATTCCGACGAGGCGCGCCAGGCCACCGACGAATACGAAGCGAAATTCGAATCACTGGCGCCGCTGCGTGCGAACAAGGCCGCCGCGAGCCAGGCGCCGACGCCTGCGCCGCTGCCGCCCGAACAGCCGATTCCGCCGGCCGCCAAGGACGACGCCGACGAGCCTCCGGCCGCGCCGCAGAAGCACTGACCCGACCCGCCGCGCCGCCAGGCGCGGCTCGCCAACCCAGAGGAACATTGTGTGAAAAGTAGAAAAGTACAAATTGTGCACTCGTTCGCCGTGCTCGCATTCGCGCTGCTCGCCGGCTGCATGGCCGGCGTCAAGAACGAAGATTCTTCCGTCGTGCGCACGCGCGCCGTGGAGCGTTGGGAGGACTTGATCGCGCACAAGGCCGAGAAGGCGTACGACTACCTGACGCCCGGCTATCGTGCGACGAAGACGCGCGAGGCCTATGCCAAGGAAATGAACGAACGGGGCGTCAAGTGGAGCAAGGTGACGTTCGGATCGCAGGACTGCGACGTTGATACCTGCAAGGTGCATCTCGAAGTCAACTACGCGATCAACATGGGCGGACCGGCCGGAAACGTCAAAACCCTCGGTTTTGTGACCGAGAACTGGGTCAAGGTGAACGGCCAGTGGTACTACTTGCCGGACCAGTTCCAACCCCAGCTGGGTAAAGATTCTGGTAAGAATTCCTGAGCACTGACTTAAACTTGCGTTGGGATTGCATTGCCTTAAGCTTTGTCATAGGATAAGTTCGCTGTTGTCCACCCTGTCCACCGTGGTTTAGGGGAATCGTGCCTTGCCCGAAGGCAGGTTGGCGAAAAAGCAAAAAAGCCCTGTGGTCAATTAGGAGTGTTGTGATGAACAGAAAGAATTTGACGACTGCCGTCATCGCTGGCATCGCCGGCGTTGCGGGCATCGCCAACATGGCGAGTGCCGTCAACCTGAACCCCGATGGTCTGGGTCAGGTTCTGCTCTATCCGTATTACACGGTCAACGGCGGTCAGCAGACGCTGCTCTCGGTGGTCAACACCACCGCCATCAGCAAGGCCGTCAAGGTGCGCTTCCTCGAAGGCTATAACAGCCGCGAAGTGCTCGACTTCAACCTGTTCCTCTCGCCGTTCGACGTGTGGACGGCCGACGTGTTCGCCCTGTCCGACGCCGGCGTGACCGGCGCCACCGGTGCGGGCATCTTCACCACCGACAACAGCTGCACGCAGCCTGCTCTTTCCGAGAGCACCCAGGGCTCGCTGCACTATGTCGCGTTCCGCAACTTCGCCTACACGGGCACCAACTCGGATACGGGTCCGGTGACGGACGACCGTACGCGTGAAGGTCACTTCGAGATGATCTCGATGGCCGACATCATCCCGGGCACCGCTCTTGACAAAGACGTCACGCACGTCAACGGCGTGCCGCCGGGTTGCAGCAGCGCCGAAGCGGAATTCGAGAGCAAGACCGAGATCACGGTCCCGACGTCCGGCCTGTTCGGCGCGGCTTCGGTCGTGAACGTCGCGAACGGCGCGTACTACGCCTACAACGCGGACGCTCTGGACGGCTTCACGCACGTCACGCTCGAGAATCCGTCGGGCAGCCTCGAGCCGAGCTTGGGCGACGTCAACGACGTCGGCGGTACGCCGAAGGTCGGTCCCGCGACCTCGTTCGTGTTCAACGACGGCGTGCTGTTGACCTCGACCTGGCCGAGCACGGACGTGAACTCGCGCAGCATCGACGCCGTGAGCTCGGTGTTCGACGCCGCCAACATCTACAACGAGTACGAGTTCAACGCCGACGGTTCCGTGGGCACCGACTGGGTCGTCAACTTCCCGACCAAGCGTTTCTACGTGGACGCCGCGACGTTCAAGCTGGCTGCCGTGGTTCCGCCGTTCGAGCACTTGTTCGGCAAGGTGGAAACGGGCAACGGCAAGGGCCTGTCCTGCGTGGTGGTCGGCATCAGCGTGTATGACCGCGAAGAGAAGACCACGACCCCGACGAGCTGCGGTTTCTCGCCGTGTCCTCCGGGCCTGCCGCCTTCGTCGATCTGCCGCGAGACGAACGTCATCACGTTCAGCTCGGCCAGCTCGCCGGCGAGCATCCTGAGCTCGACGCTGACGTCGAACATCGCTCCGATCGGCAACAACGGCGGTTGGGCGAACATCTCGTTCACGACGGTCGCTCACGACCTGCCGGCCGCGACGAATGGCAATATCTTCCACGGTCTGCCGGTCACGGGCTTCGAAGCCGTGAAGTTCACCAACGGCAACCTGAATGGCGTGCTGGCCAACTATGCTGGCCTGTATCGTCATCGCCAGTCGCGTAGCTGCACGAACACGGCGGCTTGCTCCTAATCCGTCGCGTTTATGCAAGGTGTTACGAAGAGGGGCCCGCAAGGGCCCCTCTTTTTTCGTCTTAATGCAAAACTTGCACATTGGGTTTGATTTGCCGTCTAAAATAACGGGGTTCTCACCCGGGGTTTCTGATCGCCATGCAACGCTTTTTCGTAGCCGCCGCACTCGTGTTGTCCGTTGCCGCCGTTCCCGCGCTGGCGCAGACGACGATCAATATCACCATGCCCAACAACACGTCGTGCACATACACGACGGGACCCATCACGTCGAATGCGACACCGGGCCAGCTTCAGGCGACCGCCACGAGCTCCACGGGCACCGGCTGCGGCGGTGGCACGTCCACGAGCGCCGTTAGCTTCGGACCCGCCAGCCAGCTCGCCGCATCGCCGACGACGATCAGCAATACCGGTGGTACGTCGACCCTGAGTTTCCAAGTGGTGAACGCCACGTCGTGCACCGGTAGCATCAGCGGTGCGGCAGGCGGATCCTTCCCCGGCGGAACGAGCTTGTGCAACGGCAATTGCACGGGGCTCAAGAGCTTCCAAGTCAGCCTGCCGGCGAACTCGAGCCAGACGACCGACAATGTATACACGGTGACCGCGAGCTGCATAGGCTCCGCCGGAGGCAATCCCGTCACTTCCCAGGCGAATGTCACGGTAAGCCATGGCGTCGTGCAAAGCAGCTGCCCGACCATCCAGAGTTCGGTACAAGGCGCAACCTATACGCAGTTGACGGGCAACTTCACCGAAATCATCAACTTCAACAACCAGAACCCGAAAGTCGTCGACGCCACCAGCTACAACTCGATTTTCCAGACGACGGTATGGCCTGGCGTATCGGCCAACAACTACTACTCGCTGCCGCTGCCGACCAATAAGTACATCTCCGCGCAGTTCACGGTGCCGGCGAATTACTTCACGGCGGCCAACGCGCCGAATCCGCTGTACGGTTACTACGGTCTGAACGAGACCGGCGACCAGGCGAGCGTTTCCTTGACGATCAGCTCGACGTGCGGTGATTTCAGTTCGCCGAGCGCGCAAGGAAGCACGGTCGTTGCCGGCTGTTTCGGTACGCACAACCTGCCGATCACGCCGTCCTCCGGTGTGTTGCAATGGAACAGGACGGGTAGCTGCGTGCTCACGAGCGGGCAGACGTACTATCTGAACATCATCCCGGCGAACGTCACCAATGTGCTGCCCGGCGGCGCGGGCACCGCTACACCTGTGGACACGTCAGGCTGCGTCAGCGGCGTCTGTTCGATCCCGCTCGGTAACATGCAAGGTACCTGGCAAGGATATACGCCGCACTAATC
>DASRGX010000095.1:0-7974 GCA_035650835.1 Rudaea sp.
CGGTCATCCGCATCGGCGGCCAGCTCACGAAGACGCAATACCAGTACACGTTGCAGGATATCGACACCAAGGAATTGTTCGCCTTCGTGCCGAAGCTCGTCGACGCCCTTTCGAAACTCGAGGGCTTCCAGGACGTGACGAGCGATCTCTTGATCGCGAGCCCCGAGATGGACGTCAAGATCGATCGCGATGCGGCGTCCGCGGTGGGCGTGACGGCGGCGCAGATCGAGGGCGCATTGTATACGGCGTTCGGGCCGCAGCAGGTCTCGACGATCTACACGTCGATCGACGAGTACTGGGTGCTCATGGAGGTCGATCCGAAGCGGCAGGACGATCCGGGCGTGCTCGGCCAGATCTACATTCACGCGAGCAGCGGTCAGCTCGTGCCGCTGTCGGCCGTGGCGCATTTCGAGAAATCCGTCGGGCCGGCCACGATCAGCCATCTCGGTCAGGTGCCCTCGGTCACGCTCTCGTTCAACCTGGCGCCCGGCGTGAGCTTGAGTCAGGCCGTGCAGCGCCTCGACGCCGCGGTGGCGAAGCTCAGGATGCCCGATACGATCACGGGCTCGTTCCAAGGCACGGCGCAGGCGTTCCAGTCCTCGATCTCGGGCATGGGCATCCTGCTGATCCTCGCCATTTTCGTGATCTATCTCGTGCTCGGCATCCTCTACGAGAGCTTCATCCACCCCGTCACGATCCTGCTCGGATTGCCGACGGCGGCGTTCGGCGCGTTGCTCACGCTGCTCGTGTTCCGCATCGATTTGAACCTCTATTCGGCGGTGGGCCTCATCATGCTGATCGGCATCGTGAAGAAGAACGCGATCATGATGATCGACTTCGCGATCGAAGCCGAGCGCAGCGGCAAGCGCGCGGAAGATGCGATTTTCGAAGCGTGTCTCGTGCGCTTCCGCCCGATCATGATGACGAGCTTCGCGGCGCTGTTCGGCACGCTACCGATCGCGATCGGCGCGGGCGCGGGCGGCGAATCGCGGCGTCCGCTCGGCTTGGCCGTCGTCGGCGGGCTGCTCACCTCGCAGGTGCTGACGCTCTACCTCACGCCGGTGATCTACATCTACTTCGATCACTTGCAAGGCTGGCTGCGGGGCGGGCGCAGTCGCCGGGCCGTCGCGGGCGAGACCGAGATCGGCAAGAACACGATACGGCCGGCGCACTGAAGCTCGCCGCTGGCCGGCGCCCGACTTTCCTCACAATGCCAGGCGCACCCGCTGCACGCCCGGATGGTGCGCGACGGTGCTGCGCGCGAAGCCGAGATCGTCGCAGATGCTCAGCATTGTGGAATTTTCCAGAAGTATATCGCCCCACACTTCGACCGCGCCGAGCTCGCGCGCGCTGTCGATGGCGCGCTTGAGCAGCATGTGGCCGAAGCCCTGACCGGCGATGCGCTGCTGCACGACGAGCGCGAACTCCGCTTCGTAGGTGACGGGGTCGACATGCACGCGCGCCACCGCGTGGATCTCGGGCGATGGCGCATCGTCGGCGTTGGCGAGCACCCAGGCCACGGCATAGCGCGGATCGAGATCGCAGAGCCGCACGGCGAGATCGCGAGGCAGCTCGTTGAGCGGATGCTGGAAGCGCAGGCGCACTTCCTCTGGCGTCAGACGGGAGAAACCGCGCTGCAGCGCGGCGACGTCGCCCGCGTCGATGCGCCGCAAGACGAATTCGCTGCCGTCGCGCGCGGCGACGCGTTCGCACGCGGCGTGCGAACGTTGCGCGGATGCGCCAAGGGGCTCGCGCGGCGGAGGACGTCGAGAGCTGCCGAAGCCGGTAGGTTGCATCATGTCCATGTGGGTTTGCTAAAGTTGCTCGCACGCGAGCCTGCGCCGGGTTTGTGGAGCAGGCCACCTAAATCGCGAGGTTTCCGTTCAGCAAGCTGACTGCGGGAGACGCCGGGTGAACGCCGAGGATCTTGAAACGCTGTGCGGGAAGTGGCCTGGCGTGACGAGCGACGTCAAATGGGAAGACGATCTCGTCTATTCCGTGGCGGGAAAGATGTTCGCCGTTACTTGCCTGCGCGGCCCCGATCGCGGCCGGCTATCGTTCAAGGTCGATCCCGAGCGCTTCCTCGAGCTCACGGATCAGCCCGGCATCGTGCCTGCGCACTACATGGCGCGGGCGTTCTGGATCACGATCGTCGAGCCGGAACGTTTCGCGCGCGCCGAGCTCGAAGCGTTCGTGCGCCATTCCTACGAGCTCGTGCGTGCGCGGCTGACGAAAAAGATGCAGGCCAAGCTCGCCGAGACGGAATCGGCGCGCTGAATGGCTTCGCGCGGCGGCGGAGACGAGAGCGAAGAAAATCACGCGAGCGCGAACTCGCCGCCGCGTGCAAGCGCGCGCTGATACGCCGGACGCGCATGGATGCGTGAGAGGAAGTCCATGAGCTTCGGACGGCTCGCGTCGAGCCCGCCGCGCGCCGCGGCCGCTTCGAGCGGAAAGCTCATCTGGATGTCCGCGGCGCTGAACTCCGGGCCGACGAACCACGGGTGCTCGGCGAGTTCGCTCTCGAGATAGTCGAGGTGCAGCGCGATCTGCGGCAGGATGAACGCGCGTTTGGCGCGCGCGGAGATCGCGCGCGCGACGGGCCGCACGAAGAACGGCATCGGCGCGGCTTCGAGGCGGTCGAATACGAGCTTGAGCAGCAGCGGCGGCATCGCCGAGCCTTCCGCATAATGCAGCCAGTAGGTGTAGCGCAGCCGGGCTTGCGTGCCGTGCGCCGGCGCGAGGCGGCCGTCGTCGTACGTGTCGACGAGATACTCGAGGATCGCGCCCGATTCGGCCAGCACGAGACCGCCGTCGACGATCACGGGCGACTTGCCGAGCGCGTGGATCTCGCGCAGCTCCGGCGGCGCGAGCATGGTCGCGCGATCGCGCTCGTAGCGCACGATCTCGTAGGCGACGCCGAGTTCCTCGAGCAGCCACAGCACGCGCTGCGAGCGTGAATTGTTGAGGTGGTGAACGACGATCATCGACGCCGCCTCCGTCCGCGGTGCGCAAGCATCGCGCCCGGCGGCGGCGCACGTCAATGCGCTCAGCGCTTGAATTGCGCGAACGTCACGTAATGGCCACCCGGTTCGCGGTAGCCGATCTCGACCGAGCCGTAGAACGTCTCGCGTCGGGGCATGACGATCTCGAAGCCGTCGAGGGCGCCGGCGAGTGCGTCGATATCGTCGACTTCGACGAACAGGAAGGTCTTGTCGCCATGGAAATGCACGGCGTGCGCGGCGCTGTCCTGCTTCAGGCTCGCGACGGTCTGGTACATGATTTCGACCGTGCCCGAGGCGAGGATCGCGAACGCCAGGCGGTCGCCGCCGGGCACTTCGACGGTGCGCGCAAATCCGAGGCGTTCCTGCCAGAACGGCAGGCTCGGTTCGATCGTGTCGACGAACAGGACGGGCGTGGATTTCTTGACGGTGGGCGCTTTCATGGTGGCGGCTCGTGTAACCCTCGACGGGCGGGGATGCTCAGACTACGCCGGGCCTGCTGACAAGGTGGTGGCAGCAGACCGCTCGAGCGACGGTGCTACACTGCGCCGCTCGCTGCCAGCCACGTTACGGGAATGTCCGCCAAGGCCGATTCGCTCAAGACGATTTTCTTCGCGCTCGGGGCGAATTTTGCGATTTTCCTGGCCAAGCTCACCGCAGCGCTCGTGACGGGCTCGGGCGCGATGCTGGCCGAGGCCGTGCACTCGCTCGCCGACTGCGGCAACCAGGGCCTGCTGCTGCTCGGCGTGCGCCAGGCGCGCCGCGAACCTTCGCCCGAGCATCCGCTCGGCTACGGCATGGCAGTATACTTTTGGTCGTTCCTCGTCGCGTTGCTGCTGTTCAGCGTCGGCGGCGTGTTCTCGTTCTACGAAGGCTTGCACAAGCTCGGCCATCCCGAGCCGTTGCGTCATCCGTGGCTCGCCGTCGGCGTACTCGGTTTCAGTTTCGTCGCGGAATCGTTCTCGATGTGGGGATGTCTGCGCGAAGTGCGCAAGGCGCGCGGCGGCGGCAACCTTTGGCGCTGGTTCCGCGAGAGCCGCGAGAGCGAGCTCATCGTCGTGTTCGGCGAGGATTTGGCGGCGCTGCTCGGTCTCGCGCTGGCGCTCGTCGCCGTCGCCGCCACGCTCGCAACGGGCGATCCGCTGTTCGACGCCTGGGGCTCGATCGCGATCGGCGTGCTGCTATGCCTCATCGCGCTGTTCGTCGCGCGCGAGGTGGCGTCCTTGCTCGTCGGCCAGAGCACCGAACCGCGCCGGCGCGAAGCCATCGCCGAGTTCGTGCGGGGCCGGCCCGAAGTCGCGCGGTTGTTCAACGTGATAACGCTTCAGCTCGGACCCGACATCATGGTGGCGGTCAAGGCCGAGATGCGCGGGGATTTGAGCGGCCGCGAGCTCATCGACGCGATCAACCGCGTGGAAGCCGCGATGAAGCGCGAATTCCCGGATATCCGCTGGTCGTTCTTCGAGCCCGACATCGCCGATTGACCCACGACGATGAACGCGTCCGTCGCGTATGCACGTCTGCGTTTCTGGAGCCTGTGGCTCGCCGGCTGGATCGCGCTCGGCCTCTGGCTCGGCGTCAACAGCATCATCGGCCGTCGCAACGCCGGCATGCCTATCGCGGCCTGGCAACCGCTGTGCTGGGAGCTGTCGAGCACGCTCGTCATGGCGGTACTTTGCGTCGTCGCATACAAATTCGAGCAGCGCTTTCCGCTGTCGGGTCCGGGAAGCTTACGGCGGCTGTCCGCGCACGTGCCGGCCGCCTTCGTGTTCTCGGCGGTGCACACGTCCGCCATGGTGAGCATCCGCAAGCTCGTCTATGCCATGGCGGGCAGCCATTATGATTTCGGCGACCCCCTGCTCGGCTTCGCGTACGAGCTGCAGAAGGACCTCATCAGCTACGCGATCGTCGTCGGCGTGTGCATTGCCCTGCGCACCGATCGCGCGCGGCGCGCGCGCGAGCTTGCGGTGCTGCGCTTGGAGCGCGACTTGAGCGATGCGCGTCTGGCCCAGCTCACCGCGCAGATCGAGCCGCACTTCGTGTTCAACACCTTGAATGCGATCTCCAATCGCATGCACGAAGACGTCGAGGCCGCCGACCGGCTGCTCGCCGCGTTCGCCGATCTCCTGCGCAGCGCGCTGCGCGATTCCGGCCAGACGACCGTGCGCGCCGCCGACGACGTCGCCTGGCTCGAGCGCTATTTCGCTCTCATGGGAGAGCGCTTCCGCGGCCGGCTCGCAACGCGCATCGCGCTCGATCCGGCGGCAGCCGATGCACGCATACCGCGCCTGTTGCTGCAGCCGCTCGTCGAGAACGCATTCCGTCACGGGCTGACGAGCGGGAAGGGGCGCATCGATGTGCGCATCGAGCCCGACGGCGCGCGCCTGCGCTGCACGGTCGAGGACGACGGCGTGGGTCTGCGCGGCGATCACGCGCCGGGCATCGGTCTGGCCAACGTGCGTCGCCGCCTCGAGCTCATGTATCCGGACGATCACACGTTCCGCATCGAGCCGCGTCCGCAAGGGGGTACGCGCGTGTCGATCGAGCTGCCGCTCGAACGCCATGACTGAAACGCGCGTGCTCATCGTCGACGACGAACCGCCGGCCCGCGCGAAGCTCCGGCGCATGCTGGCCGCGCACCTGGATTATCGCGTCGTCGCCGAAGCCGACGACGTGATGGGCGGGCTCAAGGCGCTGCGCGAAGTGGCGCCCGATCTCGTCTTCCTCGACATCGCGCTTGGCGCCGAGAACGGTTTCGACCTGCTCGCACGCGCCGCGCCGCCGTATCCGCTCGTGGTGTTCGCGACGGCCTACCACGAGCACGCCCTGCGCGCCTTCGAGTTCGCCGCGCTCGACTACTTGCTGAAGCCGTTCGATCGCGAGCGCTTCGACAAGACGATGCAGCGCGTGGCGGAACGACTCGCCGAGCGTCGCACCGTGGGTGGCGACGCCGATGCGGAGCGCCTGCGCCGCGCGCGCGCCCTTGCGCAGACGCCGCCGCTCGCGCGGCTCGTCGCGCACGAGCGCGGGCGCAGCGTGATCGTGCCGATCGCGGACGTCGAGCGTTTGAGCGCGGCGGGCAATTATGTGGAAATCTATACTCGCGCTCGCCGGCATCTGATCCGCGCGACGCTCGCACGCCTCGCACAGCGCCTGGAACCCGCGGAGTTCCTGCGCGTGCACCGTTCGCATCTCGTGCGCGCGAGCGCCGTGGCCGAGGTGCTGCCGCGCGCTCACGGCGACGCGCTGCTCAAGCTTCGCGACGGGACGGAGCTCATGCTGAGCCGCCGCTTTCGCGCGCTGCTGCCGCCAGGCGCGCTCGAGTGAATCGTGTCGTGCTTTCCCGCTCGCGTCACGGCGATTCCCGGTCGTCACATCGCGCTTGAGCTCGGCAGCGCCGCGCGCTGCAATAGCGCCAGCAGCAGGAGGAGACAATGCGTGCAGTAGCGCTATTCGGTGCGTTGGCGGTCTCGCTCGCGCATGGTGCGGCATTCGAGTGGACGGCGTACGGCGGCGACGGCCGCGGCCAGCGGCATGCGCCGCTCACGCAGATCACGCCCGAAAACGTTGCGGGTCTGGAACTCGCCTGGAGCTTCCGCACGGGCGAGCTCGGCGGGAATTTCATCCGCGCCTCCGACGCGCTGACGTTCGAAGCCACACCGCTCATGGTCGGCGGCGTGTTGTATTTTCCGACCGCGACCGGCAAGGTGTTCGCGCTCGATGCGGCGACGGGGCAGGAGCGCTGGCGTTTCGACGCCGAGATCGACCCGGGGCGCTACTACTCCGAAATGGCCTCCCGCGGCGTATCGTATTGGCGCGACGCGAACGCGTCGGCGGGCAGCGCGTGCGCCGAGCGCATCGTCTACGCGAGCATCGATGCGCGATTGCTCGAGCTCGACGCGCATACGGGAAAGCGCTGCGCCGATTTCGGCGCGAATGGCGAAGTCGCATTGTGGAAAGGTATACGGCTGCGCAGCCGGGCCGACTACGAGGTGACGTCGCCGCCGGTCGTCGCGGGCGACGTCGCCGTGGTGGGGTCATCGATCGGCGACAACCGCGGCACGGACCTCGAGCTCGGCACCGTGCGTGCGTTCGATCTGCGCAACGGGCGCGAGGTCTGGCATTGGGACCCGATCCCGCGCGCGGCGGCAATCCCGCGCGGCGCCACCGATCCGGACTTCGGCGACATCGACGATCAGCAAGCGCGCTGGACGGGCGCCGCGAACGCCTGGGCACCGTTGTCCGTGGACACCGAGCGCGGGCTCGTGTTCGTGCCGACGGGTTCGGCCAGCCCCGACTTCTTCGGCGGCGAGCGTAAGGGCGACGATCATTGGGCGAACTCGGTCGTCGCGCTGCGGGCCGCGACGGGCGAGGTCGTCTGGGCGAAGCAGCTCGTGCACCACGACCTGTGGGATTACGATCTGGCTTCGCAGCCGACGCTCGTCGACATCGAGCGCGACGGCACGAAGATTCCGGCCGTCGTGCAGCTCGTCAAGAACGGCGAGGTGTTCGTGTTCAATCGCGAGACCGGCGAACCCGTGTTCCCGGTCGCGGAGCGCGCCGTACCCCAGGACGCGGTGGCCGGCGAGGCGCCGTCGCCGACGCAGCCGTTCTCGAGCCTGCCGCATCTGTCGCCCGATGCCCCCGTGACGCCCGACGACGCGTATGGCATCACGTTCTGGGATCGGGGCAAGTGCCGCGATCTGATTGCGTCGCTGCACAGCGAGGGCATCTACACGCCGCCAAGCCTTGGCGGCTCGCTCATGCGCCCCGGCAATGCGGGCGGCGCGAACTGGGGCGGAGGCGCCTGGGACCCGCAGCGGCAATTGTTCGTCGTCAACGTCATGGACATTCCGTTCGTCGTCGCGCTCGTGCCGCGCGACAAGCTCGATGCGGAGCGCGAATCGGGCGCATATCCGGGCTGGGAGTATGCGCGTCAGACCGGCACGCCCTACGGCATGCGGCGCAAACCTCT
>DASRGX010000096.1:0-10110 GCA_035650835.1 Rudaea sp.
TCGCCTCGATTTCGGCGACCACCTCGCGCGGCCGGATCTTGTCCGCCGCGGGGTGCCAGCGTTCGACGAGCTCGCCGAGCGCGCGCAGCAGCGCGATGTCCGCGGCGATGCGCGACTCGATGCCCGGGCGCAGCACCTTGACCACGACCTCGCGGCCGTCGGCGAGCGTCGCCGCATGCACCTGCGCGATCGACGCGGACGCGAGCGGCGCCGTGTCGAAGGTTTTATACAATGCAGCAATATCAGCACCGAGCGCGGCTTCGACGGCGGCGCGTGCGATATCGCCCGGGAACGGCGGCACCTGATCCTGGAGCAAAGCCAGTTCGTCGGCGACGTCGGCCGGCAAGAGGTCGCGGCGCGTCGAGAGGATCTGACCGAATTTCACGAAGATCGGTCCCATCTCGACCAGAGCCAGGCGCAAGCGGGCGCCGCGCGCGAGCGCGGCCACGTCGGCGCGCGGACGTGGCAGTAGCGGCCGCAGCCAACGCAAGGGGCGGAACAGGTGCGCGCCCTCGACGAGATCGTCGAGCCGGTAGCGGACCAGCGTGGCCGCGATGCGCACGAGGCGCGGGATCTGCCGCAATGGCGTCATGCGGAGCGCGTGCGCAGCGCCTGCGCGAGCCGTGCAAGGCGCGCATCGAGCCGATCGGCGCGCTCGCGCAGCGCGTCGACGTCGTCGAGGAACTGTTCCATTTCCGCAGGCGCGACGAGATCGCGGCGCTCGTCGCGCAGGAACTCCGCGCCGTCTTTCGCGAGCGCGTGCGCCGAATCCGCGGCGTAGGCCAGCGCGCGCCGCAAGCCGCGCGCGATCGGCACGCCGAGCACGTCGCCGAAGCTGCGCGCGAACGCCTCCTCGACGTCGGGCCGGAAATCGCGCAGCAACTTCTCGACTTGGCGCGCGAGCTCGGCATCGCCCGCGATATCAACCTTGCCCGGAGGCAGTGCGGAATCTTCGCGACGCAACGCGAACGCGAGCAGGCTGCCCGGCGTCGCCCGGAGATCGAGATCGGCCGCGTGCTGCCAATGCGGGCCGACTTCGAGGCGGCCGCCGTGCACGGTGAGCGCGAGCGCGAGGCCGATGCCGCGTAGGGTCACGCCGATGCGGCGTCCTTCGAGAGCGGCGAGTTTCGCTTGCGTCGCCGGATCGAGCGCGAGCGCACGGTCGAGCGCACTTTCGAGCAGGCGCCCGAGCGTGGCGAGGACGGGATTCGGCGTGCGCGACGTCGCGGCGTTCATCGGCCGGATTCTAGCCTGTCGGGCGCGGCCTGTCGTGCGCGCTCAGGGACGGCGCTGCATGCGCTCGCGCGCCAGATGTTGCGAAAGGCGCGCAAGACCCTCGGCCATGCTCACGCGCGGCGCGTAGCCCAAGTCGCGTCGCGCTGCGGCGATGTTGAACCAGTGCGAGGTCGACATTTGCTCGACGAGAAAGCGCGTGAGCGGCGGCTCCTGCGCCAGGCGCAGCGTCGAATAGATCGTTTCGAGCGTGGTGCCGATGAATTTGGCGAGGCCGAGCGGGATCTTGCGCGTTTCGGGCGGGAAACCGTCCGCCTTGAGCCAGGAATTGATGAGCGCCTCGTGGGTGACGGGTTCGCCCTGGCTGACGAAATATACTTTTCCACAAATCGGCGAGCCGATCGCGAGCTTCTCGAGCGCGAGCACGTGCGCGTCGGCGGCGTTGTCGACGTACGTGGTGTCGATCTTCTTCGGCACGTCGCCGATCAGGCGCAGACGTCCGGCGCGCGCCTGCTTGAGGATGCGCGGCAGCAGATTGGGGTCGCCCGGACCCCAAACGAAGTGCGGCCGCAGCGCCACGGTGGCGAGTTCGGCGCCGTTGGCCGCGACCACCCGCTGCTCGGCCGCGGCCTTGGTGCGCGCGTAATGGCTGCTGAAGTGCTTGGCGTACGGTGCGCTTTCGTCGACACCGTCGAGATCGCGGCCGTCGTGCACGACGCTGGGGCTCGACGTGAACACGAGCTTGCGGATCTCGTTGAGCTCGCAAGCCGCCAGCACGTTGTCGGTCCCGCGCACGTTCGCTTCGTAGTAATCTTCGAGCTTGCCCCAGGCGCCGACCTTGCCCGCGCTGTGCACGATGGCATCGACGCCTTTGCTCGCGGCGATGACGCTGTCGAGATTGGCGATGTCGCCGACGCGCTGTTCGACCTTGAGCGCATCGAGCGCGGCGTAGCGGTTGCGGTTGAATGCGCACACGGCATGCCCAGCGGCGAGAAGTTGCCGGCAGATCGCTTGGCCCAAGAAGCCGCCGCCGCCCGTCACGAGAACCTTCATGCGTCCACCTCGCGAACCCCTGCGCGTCGAAGCGCCGTTCGACCGGCACGCGCGAATGCCCGATTGTAGCGGCTTTGAGCGAACTCAACTGTGATTTATTTACGCAAGCTTAAGTCTCGGCAGCTTACCTTTCGTGGCGGACTCTGGAGGCTCGAGTGATGTTGCGATCGATCTGCGTTGCCGGCTTGGCTGGATTGGCCGCGATGACGGCGGCGCATGCCGAACGCGTGTTGACCGGCACTACGCCGTCGGGCGCCTACTATCGGATCGCGGTGCCGGACAATTGGCACAACGGCGGCGCGCTCGTGCTGTTCCAGCACGGGCTCACGTTCGAGCCGCCGGGACCGAATCCCGATCTCGGGCCGATCGCCAACCTGCAGCTCAGCGAAGGTTACGCCGTCGCGGCGTCGAGCTACAGCCAGCGCTCGTGGGCGCTGTTCGACGCGCCGAACGACAACGCGGAGCTGCTCGCGGTGTTCCGTCAGCAAGTCGGCTCGCCGGGCGCCATCATTCCCTACGGCGGTTCGCTCGGCGGCCTCGTCGCGCTCAAGCTCGCCGAAGATCCGCGCTTCGCGCCCGTGCCGGGCGTCTACGCCGCATGCCCGCCGGCCGCCGGTTCGCGCGTTTGGGACCAAGGCTTCGATTTGCGTCTCGCTTACGACGTCGTATGCAAAGGCGCGGGCGACCTTCCGACCGGCGATCAGCCGTATCCTTGGGCCTACAATCTCGGCGACATTCCGCCCAACCTCTCCGATCTCGAAGACGAGGCGCAGCTCCTCGAGACGTTGATCCCGCTCAACCAGTGCACGGGCGTGAACCTGCCGGATTGGCTGCGCAACGGCGCGATGGATCGACGCCTGAGCCAGCTCATGAATCTCTCGCACATCACGGACGAGCACTTCTTCATCGTCAACGCGGGTTACGCGACGTACGGTTTGAGCGACCTCGTCCGCGCGCCCGACAAAATGAACGACCTGAACCCGTTCACGAACATCGGGGTCGACTACGGCGACGCCACGATCAACGCCAACATCGCACGTGTAGCGGCCGATCCGTTCGCGACGCTGTATTTCCGCTGGGCTTCGGATTTTCGCGGGCGCATCGCACCGACGACGAAAGTGCTCTCGATCCAGACGAGCCAGGATCAGCTCGTCATTCCCGCGAATCAATACGTCCTGCGGCAGACGCTGCCGGCGTCGCAGCTCACGAGCGCGCTCGTCGCCGAGACGTCGCCGACGCACTGCGGCTTCACGAGCGCCGAGGGCGTGGCCGGCTGGGAGGCGCTGCGGACGTGGATGGCGACCGGCACGCAGCCGAGCGTCGACGACGTGCAGGCCGAATGCAATGCCGCGACCGCCGCCGGAGCGGCCGGTCCATGCCGTTACGATGCGAGCATTGCGGTGCCGACGTTCGACAGCCTGGTGCGTCCGCGACCCGCCGCTTCCGCGCTCGTCGTCGACGGCACCTTCAGCGGCGAATGGTACGACCCGGCGCGCAACGGCGAAGGCATCGCGCTCGAGATCCTGCCGCAGAACAAGGCGGTTTTATACTTTTTCACTTATCCACCCGCCGGCTCGGCGGGAACCCAAGCCTGGCTCACGGCGGTCGGCGACGTGGTCGGCAACGGCGTGGAATTCGCCGACGTGCAATTGCCCGCGCGCGGCGCCGACGGCACCGTGACCGGCACGCACTGGGGCCGGATCGGCATCACCTTCAGCGACTGCAACACCGGCGCGATGCGCTGGGACGGCCCGGCGGAGTGGGGTTCGATGGAGGTGCCGCTCAGCCGCATCACCGTGCTCGAGGGCTTGGGCTGCGGTGCGCAGGGTACGCCGTCCGCGGCTGCGGCGAGCGGCGATTGGTACGATCCGGCGCATCTCGGCACCGGTTTCATCTTCGAGCAGATCGATGCGGCGACGATCGCCACGATGTGGTTCGGCTTCGATGCGGCGGGCAATCCCGTCTGGCTCAACGGCGTGCTTGCCGCGGCCGAGGACGGCACGTTCGGCGGCACCTTGGCGCAAGGCCAGGGACCGAGCTTCGGCGCGGCTTACGACGCGGGCAAGTTCCATCTCGTAACGGACGGCAGCCTGCTCGAGCTACGCCTCGGCTGCACGAGCGGCAGCGCACAATTCGCGGCGGCCGCCGGCGAACCGGCGTATCTTTCGTCGCCGCTTGCGCTGCAGAGGATCACGACGCTCGCGGGCGTGCCGGCGTGCTCGCCGTGACATGAGCGTCGCGCGGAACCTCGCCACTCAGTGATCCTTGACCGGGAACGTCTCCGCCTCGCCCTTGGACGACGGCGGCGGTACGTTCGCGCGCTCGCGCATACGCACGCCGCCGCAGACATAGGCTTCGAATTCCTGGCTGCCGTCGTGCGGTTCGTCCTTAGCCGTGATGGTGTCGGCCGGCATCGTCGCCGCCTGGTTGCGCGCGAGCGTTTCGAGCTCGTCGCGCACCTTGAGTTCGGGACGGTGATAGAACGCCACCTGGTCGGTGACCGTGACCGACACCGTGCCGACGTCGCGGCAACCCGACACGTTGCCGTCGTAGGCCACGCGCACGCTCTCGCCGCTGATCGTCGGTTTCACCCACGTGCAGGCCGGCAGCGCGGCTGCGGCGATCGCAAGCAGAACGAGTCGCATCGTCGGACCTCCGCTCACGGCTTCTTGGCCGGCGCGCTCTTCGCGACGGGCTTGCCGTCCGCATCGAGCACTTCGACGGCGCCGATCTTGAGCGCGCGCACGGGCTTCTCGATCTGGCCGAGATCCCCGACCACGACCCAGGTAAGCCCCTCGGGCTTGATCACTTCCTTCGCGGCGGCTTCGACGTCGGCATCGGTCTGCGCTTCGACGCGGCGCTTGTAGGTCTGCACGTAGTCGTCGGGACGGTGGTAAACGACGATGTTCTTGAGCGAGCCGAGCACGGCGCTCGTCGCCTCGTACTCGCCGGGCAGCGCGCGCACCTGGCTCGCCTTGACCTTGGCGATCTCCTCGTCGGTGAGCGGCTTCGGACCGACCACGCCGCGCGCTTCGCTGAGCACTTCCTTGGCCGCATCGGCCGTCTTGTCGGTTTGCACGGGCGCGTACATCATGAACAGACGTTGCCCCACCGCGCTCTGCATGAAGCTGAACGCGCCGTAGGCCCAGTGTTTGTCTTCGCGCAAATTCATGTTGAGCCGCGAGGTGAACAGGCCACCGAACGCGTTGTTCATCGTGTCGATCTGCAAATGATCGGGCGCCATCGTCGAAGGCGCGACGATGCCGGCGATGATCACCGACTGCTGCGACCCCGGACGGTCCATGAGGTACACGCGCGGCTGCTTCGGCGCGGCGACGTTCGCGAGGTTCTTCTTCGGCAGCGTGCCGGCGGCGGCGCTCCAGTCGCCGAACGCCGTGTCGAGCTGCGGCACGATCTCGGCGAGCGTGGTGTCGCCCGCGACGACGATCTTCGCGTTGTCGGGGCGCAGCCAGTCGTGCACGAACGTGCGCAGGTCGTCCGCCGTCAACGATTTGATCGACGCTTCCGTGCCCGTGCCCGTGAACGGAATCGCGTAGGCGTGTCCGCTGCCGTAGACGAGCGGCGGCAGCACGCGCAGGGCGAGGCTCGTGGGATCGGTCTTCTCCTGCGCGATGCCGGCGAGCCACTGGCCGCGGATGCGTGCGATATCCGCATCGCGGAACGCCGGATTGCGCGCGATGTCGGCGAACAGGGCGAGCGAGGGGCCGAGCTGCGATTTCAGCGAGTTGAGATTCAAGCTCACCGTGTCGAGGCTCGTGCCCGTGCCGATCATGGCGCCGAGACGCTCCTTGCGTCGCGCGATCTCGAGCGAATCCAAGCTTTGCGTGCCTTCGTCGAGCATCGCCGCGGTGAAGCTCGCGGTGCCGAGCTTGCGTCCTGCGTCGGCCGCGTAGCCGCTGTCGAACAACAGCTCGAATTCCACGACCGGAATCGAGTGACGCTCGGCGAGCACGACTTCGATGCCGTTCTTGAGTTTGCCGCGCTGCACGCTCGGGAAGTCGAGATCGGGGAAGCTCGTCACCTGCGGCACGCCGCTGTCGCGGTCGATGTCGCTTTTTACCGTTTTATACTCGTGCGGTGGCGGCAGCACGGGCTTCGGCGCGCCCTCGGCCGCCGGCAGGCCGGCCGCCTCGGCTTCGTCCTTGTTCGGATCGGGCGTGCCGGGCTTCACCGTCAAGGTGTAGTCGCCGTGCTCGACCCATTTGCGCGCGGCGTCGCGCACGGTCGCCGGCGTGGCGGCGTCGAGGCGCGCGAAATCCGTCTTGTAGGCGCCGGGATCGTTGCGGTAGACCTGAGCCTCAGCGAGCGTCCACGCCTGGCGCACGACCTTTTCGACGGCGCGCACGAAACCCGCATGGGCGCGCACGCGTGCGCGTTCGAGCTCGTCGGCGGTCGGTCCGTCCTTGAGGAACTTGGCCCATTCGTCGGCGACGGCGGCCTCGACCGTAGCAGGGTCGACGCCTTTCTTCACATCGACCTGCAGCTGGAACATGCTCGCGAGCGCGAACGGTTCGACCGAGACTTCCACGCCGTCGGCGATCTTGTCCTTGTAGACGAGCCGCTCGTAGAGCCGCGACGTCTTGCCGCCGCCGAGCACCGCCGCGGCGAGCTTGAGCGACTGCAAGTCCGGATCGCCAAGCTGCGGGACGTTCCATTCGCGATAGATGCGCACCTGCGCGACCTGGTCGACCATCTCGCCGCGCGTGGAGTCCTTGCGCGGGAACACCCAGGGCTGCTGCCGCGGCACCGGCGGCCCGGCTGCGATGTCGCCGAAATATTCCTCGGCCTTCTTGCGCGCGACCTCGGGCGTGATGTCGCCGGCGAGCACGAGCGTGGTGTTCGCGGCGCCGTAGTGGTCGGTGAACCACTGCTTGACGTCCGCGAGCGACGCTGCGTTGAGATCGCTCATCGAGCCGATCGTCTCGTGATGATACGGATGATTCGCCGGGAACGCGTTGGCCTGGATGTTCTCCTCGACGCGCCCGTACGGCTGGTTTTCGTCCTGGCGCTTTTCGTTCTGCACGACGCCGCGTTGCGTATCGAGCTCCTTCTGCCCGATCGCGCCGAGCAGATGGCCCATGCGATCCGATTCCATCCACAGCGCCATATCGAGCGCCGTCTTCGGCACGGTTTCGAAATAGTTCGTGCGATCGTTCCAGGTCGTGCCGTTCTGGTCCGTCGTTCCGACCTGCTCGAATGGCTTGAAATAGCCGGTCTTGTGGTGTTCCGAGCCCGAGAACATCAGATGCTCGAAAAGATGCGCGAAGCCGGTCTTGCCGGGCGGCTCGTCGGCGGAGCCGATGTGATACCACACCGCCACGTGCACGACGGGCGCCTTGTGATCCTCGTGCACGACGACCGTCAAGCCGTTCTCGAGCTGGAACTTCTCGAACTTGAGATCGACCGTGTCGATCTTCGCCGCGGCGGGCGGAGCGGTGTCGGCGTGGACGGCGGCGGCGCATAGCGCGAGAGACAGCGCAGTCGCCTTGAGAACGGTCGATGGACGCATGAGCGGGCACTCCTTGGCAGACGTCAGACCGGCGAGCCTAGCCGATGGTCGGC
The DNA here is from genome assembly GCA_035650835.1 of Rudaea sp. Classification (GTDB taxonomy): domain Bacteria; phylum Pseudomonadota; class Gammaproteobacteria; order Xanthomonadales; family Rhodanobacteraceae; genus Rudaea. The sequence continues at coordinate 7,870 of DASRGX010000096.1, forward strand.
GGCCGGGCAATGTGGATCAGGTCATGGCGGTTAGAAATCGCGCTACACTGCGGAAATCGACGGGAGAACGCGATGCAGCACGTGCTCGTCACCGGCGCCAATCGCGGGCTTGGCCTCGAGTTCGTGCGGCAGTTGCTCGCACGCGGTGCGCGCGTGATCGCGGCGTGCCGCCATCCGGGCAAGGCGCTCGCTCTGACCGAGGCGGCCGCGGCGCACCCGAACCATCTGCATGTCCTGCCGCTCGATCTGGACAAGGAGCGCTCGATCGCCGAGCTCGCGCGCGAAGCCGCCGCGCTCACGGATGCGCTCGACGTGCTCGTCAACAACGCCGGCGTCCTCGTTTCGGGCGAGCGCTTCGGCGCGCTTGGAAGCAAGCCGCTCGCCGAAACGTTCTCGAGCAACGTCGTGGGTCCCGTGCTGCTCACGCAGGCGCTCGCGCCGCTGCTCGAGAAGTCGCGCGGGGCGAAGGTCATGAATCTGTCGTCGCGGCTGGGCTCGCTTGCGCAAACGAACGCGTTCGGCACGCCGAGCTATGCGATCAGCAAGGCCGCGCTCAACATGGCCACGCGCCAGCTCGCCGCCGCGCTGGCGCCGCGCGGCGTGACGGTATTCTGCGTGAGTCCAGGCTGGGTCAGCACGGATATGGGCGGCGCCGCCGCACCGCTCGCGCCCGCGCAGTCCGTGCGCGGACTCTTGAGCGTGCTCGACGGCGTGACGGCCAAGGACGCGGGCCGCTTCATCGATCACGACGGCGGCGCGATCCCGTGGTGATTCAGCGCGGTGCGGCGAGGAATGCGAGCACCTTGGAATTGAACTCTGCGATCGCGTCGAACGGCGTGCCGTGACGCGAGCCTGCGACGACCTCGACGCGCGCGTCGGCGAACAGCGCCGCTTCGGCGCGCTTCTCGGCCAGCGGCGTGTAGTCGTGCTCGGCAGCGAGGATCAGGGCCGGACAAGACAACGCCGGGAGGCGCTCGAGCGCGCTCCAGCCGATCAGCGCATGGACGGTCGCGAGGTACGCCGCTTTGGAGTTGGCGCCGATCACGTCGATGACGCGCCGGCGCTTCGGCGCCTGATCGGCTTGCGGGAACATGCGTCCGGCGACGAAGCGGCCGGTCAAGCGCAACCCGCAGAGTTGGACTAGCGCGAGCTGCAAACGCGCTTCGAGGCGCTTGCGCCACGTGTCGAGCCGGTAGTTCGCGAGCGCATTGCAGAGGACGAGCCGGCGCACGCGCTCGGGCCGGGCGAGCGCCATTTCGAGCGCCACCGCGCCGCCGAGCGAGAAGCCGAGTATATCTGTATACTCGATGCCGAGCGTGTCGTTGAGGCGCCAGAGATCGGCGGCGAACTGCGCGATCGAATAGGGTCCCAGCGGCTTGGCGCTGCGGCCCGAGCCGCGCAGGTCCGGCAGCAGCAGACTGTGCTCGCGCGCGAACTCCTCGCGCTGGAAGGCCCAGTCGTCGCCGCTCGATCCGAGGCCGTGGATCATGGTGAGCGGCGGGCCCTCGCCGACGCGCTCGAAGTAGAGTTCGATTCCGTTGACGTGGGCGATCGGCATAGGGCATGCGCAAGGGAAGCAGGATTATAGGTGCAGTGTGGTGCTCGCTCGCATGGCTCGCGGCCGGGCGGTCGTTCGCCGACGAAGCGTATACCGGCGACGCCTACGATCTCGCGAGCGATACGTTGCTGTATCGCGAATCGCATTACGTGCGCACCGGCGCCGAAGGGAGCGAACGCTTCGTGCTTTACCGCTGCCCCGATGGCCGGCCGTTCGCACGCAAGCTCGTGCGCAGCGGCAGCGATGCGCAGCTGCCCGACTTCGACCTCCTCGACGCCCGCCTCAACTATCGCGAGGGCGCGCGCCGGCGCGACGGCGAGATCGAGGTCTATGCGCAGCGCAGCGCCGAACTGCCCACCCAATCGGCGGTGCTAGCGCCGCCGGCGAATGCGGTGGTCGACGCCGGCTTCGACGCGTTCGTACACGCGCAGTGGGATGCGCTCGCGCGCGGCGAGGCCGTGCATTTCGCGTTCCTCGTGCCGAGCCGCCGCAGATTCTACGAATTCAAAGTGCACAAAGTGGACGATGCCGCGCGGCCGCGCGAAATGACGATCCGGCTTTCGCTCGGCGCCTGGTATGCGTTCCTGCTGCCGCACATCGACGTGAGCTACGACACGGCCACGCGGCGCCTGCTGCGCTACGAGGGCCTGGCGAACATCCGCGACGCCGAGCGGCGCAACTAC
>DASRGX010000097.1:0-3626 GCA_035650835.1 Rudaea sp.
ACGGCTGCAGGCGCCGTCGATCTTACGCCGTCGACGCTGTCGAGCGCCTACGCCACTGGTTTAACTCCCCGCAGCGAGGTCGGCTGCGGCACGCTCGCCGGAACGAGCGTTAGCCACGCGCTCCTGTGGCATGGCAGCGCGGCCGGCATGAAAGACCTTCAGCCCGCTGGGTTCACCGATTCGTGCGCTCGGGCGGCCCAAGGGAAACTGCAAGTCGGATACGGACACACCGGCAGCGGCCCGCTGCATGCGTTGCTCTGGCAAGGCAGCGCGAAGACGGTCGTCGATCTCCACCAGTACCTGCCGGGAACGTTCACGAGCTCCCAGGCGTACGCGATCGATGCCGCGGGCGACATCCTTGGTTCCGCGTACTCCACGAGCTCGGCGAGCTGGCACGCGGTGCTATGGCGCCCGTGAGAACGACAGTGCTTCTACGGAGGACGCGTTATCGATCGGCGTCGGGCCACGTCTCGGCGAGGAATGCTGCCGCGCGTTCTGCGGCTTCGCGATAGACCGCCGACAACGCCTCCTCCAACGAACGTTCGCCGCTCCAAAACGGAAAGCGGCCGGCTCGGCGTAACGGCCAGGCGTCGAGCGGCGGCGGGTCCAATGGCGGTCGCGCTGCCGCCGGTTCGGTGGCCGTTGTGACGGCCGGAACGGCCGCACCGCTTGTGCCGGATGCTTCGAGTGAGAGCGCAGCGAGCAGTGCGTCGCGCGTTAATCCGCGTAGCGCGAAGAGCAGAAACGGATCGCGATCGAACTCCTCACCAACGAGGTAATACACTGCTGCGACGTGCTTGCAGGGGTTCGATGCGTCGGGACACGAGCAGGTCGTATGGACGTCGCGAACCGAGTTCGGAAAGAGGTCGCATCCGGCCGCACGAAACGCGATTTCGATGTCGTCGGGCATGTCGCCGTTGAGCAGCATGGCGAGAAAGCGCGGCGTGTGCAAAATCCGTTCCGTCACGACGCCCCACTGATCGTGCGTTAGCGGCGTCATCCGCAGCGTCACCACGTAAGGATCTTCGCGCGAACCCTGGACCGTCGCGCGCACGCCGCTCGGCTCGACCGCAATCTCGGTGACTTGACCCCGGCGCGCGTACGAGCGGCCGCGCGCCAAGCGCGCTCCCAACCCAAAACTTTCGAGCACCGCGATCCAGCGTTTGCCCCACCAGCGTTCGCCGAACGGACCGTGCTTCGATTGCGCCTGAATGCCGCCGCGCACGGGCAACGGCTTCGACCAACGCGGAAAGCGATCTTCAAAGCGCGGCATCGCGTTACGGTTCCACCGCTTCGGGCGCGAGTGCGACCAGTTCGCGCAGCTCCCGGGCCGAGAGTTCCGTCAGCCACCCCTCGCCGGTACCGACGACGTGTTCGGCTACCGCCCGTTTTCGCTCGATGAGTTCGTCGATGCGCTCCTCGAGCGTTCCCGCGCAGATGAACTTGTGCACTTGGACGTTCTTGGTTTGTCCGATGCGAAACGCGCGATCCGTGGCCTGGTTTTCGACCGCCGGGTTCCACCAGCGATCGAAATGAAAGACGTGGTTGGCGCGTGTGAGGTTGAGGCCGAAGCCGCCGGCTTTGAGGGAGAGTACGAAAAGCGACGGTCCGTCGTCTCCTTGAAACCGCTCGACCATTTCGTCGCGCGCACGCTTGGGAACGCCGCCGTGGAGAAACAGCACCTCGCGGCCGAAACGTTCTGAGAGGCGCCGCACGAGCAGGTCGCCCATTTCGGCGAACTGCGTGAAGATCAGCGCGCGATCGCCGATGTCGAGCACCTCTTCGAGCATTTCTTCCAGCCGCGCGAGTTTGCCGGAACGGCCCGCCACGTGCGAACGGTCTTTTGCGAACTGGGCCGGATGATTGCACACTTGCTTAAGCTTCGTCAGCATCGCAAGAATCTTGCCGCGCCGGCCGATGCCTTCGGATTGCTCCACGTCGGATTCCAGGTCGCGCAGCACGGCCGCGTAGAGCGAGCCTTGCTCGCGCGTCAGCGTACAGTAGACCTTCATCTCGTTTTTCTCGGGGAGGTCGGCGATAACGCGCGGGTCGCTCTTGCTGCGGCGTAGCACGAACGGACGGGTGAGGCGCTTCAGCCGCTCGGATGCGTCCTGGTCGCGCATCGCCTGGATCGGGATCAGGAACTCCCGCTTGAATGCGGCTTGCGATCCGAGCAGGCCCGCGTTGAGGAACTCCATGATCGACCACAAATCGCCGACGTGATTTTCGACCGGCGTGCCGGTGAGAGCGACACGATAGCCTGCCTCGAGCGAGCGGGCAGCGCGCGCCTGTTTGCTCTCGGGATTCTTAACGTTCTGAGCTTCGTCGAGCACGACGCCGCGCCAGCGCATGCTCTTGAATACGTCGATGTCCCGCTGCAAGAGCGCGTAACTGGTGACGACAAGCGCGTGGCGCTTGGCTTCGCGCGCGAACCGCTTGTCGCGCAAACGGTCGCTGCCGTGATGGACGTAGACGGACAGTTCGGGCGTGAAGCGTTGCGCTTCGCGCACCCAGTTTTCGATGACCGACATGGGGCACGCCAGCAGCACGGGGCCGTCGCGGGGCTTCTCGCGCCGGTCGCGCAGCACGAGGCTGAGCGTTTGAATCGTTTTGCCGAGTCCCATGTCGTCAGCCAGACACGCGCCGAATCCGGCGGCCGTAAGAAACCGAAGCCAACTGTAGCCGCGCAGTTGATAGGGGCGCAGCTGCGCGGTGAGCCCTTTGGGCGGGGGAAGCTGTGCGTAGGATTCCTCGCCTTGTAATTGCTCGAGCAGCTCGCGCACGCGGCCGCCGGCCTCGACGACGGCGTAGCCGTCGAACTGCAGCCGCGCGACGTCACCCATCGAGAGGTGCGTTTGACCGGCCTTGAGCCGATCGAGTGCGGCGCGCAAGTCGCGAGGCTCGACGTGCACCCATTGACCGCGGACTCGCACCAATGGAACTTTGAGCCGTGCGAGCCGCTCGAGTTCGCGTGCCGGCAGCGCCGCGTCGCCGAGCACGACGCTCCAGTTCACGTCGAGCAGGGAATCCGCGCGCAAACCGGCGGTGGCCGGCGGCGTCTTCACGTGCGCGCGCGTGACGATGCGCGCCTTCGCATTCTTGCCCAGCCACCAGGCGGGGAGAATCACGCCGATGCCGGCTTGCTCGAGCAGCCACGCGGTTTCGGAGAGAAAGCGGTAGGCGCCGGTAATGTCGAGTTCGCAGTGGCTCGGCACCGCACTCGTTGCCTGCAGCGACGCCGCAACGTCAGGTGAGACTTGGGCGGCGCGCCCGAGCGCGGCGAGCAGCGCATGCCGCGTCGCGGCGGTGGCCATCGCGGCCTTAGTGTCGAGCAGCAGCGACGGGTCGCTGCGGCCCTGCAAGAGGTAGGCAATGCGCCACCGTTCGTCGTCGTTTTGCGGCTCTTCGATCCGCAGACAGAGCCGGTATGCTGCAGCGTGCTCTTCCAAGACCGGCCGCCGCCACTCCGCAACTTGCGCTGCCAGCGCGCGCAATTCGGCCGGCGCTCCGGCGATCGCGCCGTCCTGCGAGCGCAGCGCGCGGATCCACCGGTCGTGCAGCGATGCCGGTGCGCCGTTGGTTCGTGCGGCCGGTGCTGCGCGTTCGCGCACGAGTGAGTCGACGGC
>DASRGX010000098.1:0-2155 GCA_035650835.1 Rudaea sp.
GCCCCGAGCCACGGCAGGAACCGATAACCGGCGAACGCCTGCCAGGCGCGATCGCCGCTGTCGACGACGCGCGCAGTCACGAGCGTATACGTGTGGTTGTTCCGGTAGGCGTTGGCGATCTGCTGCGGAACGTCGCCGGAATAGTTGGATCCTCCTGCGCCCATGCCGAAATACCAGCCGGTTCCGGTATCGGCATGCGCGGTGGACGCCAGCGAGAGCAGACCGACGCCCGCGGCGATCAAACATGTGATTTGCATAAAACGTTCCTCGTGATTCGGTGGATTCGGACGCGCGAGCGGACGAGACGTTTCGACGCTGCGATTGTCAGCGTCTCGACATCATTCATGTGCGGAAGACGCACTAACATCGGATCTCCCCCAATCCGCATTTCGACGATCGCGCAGCGAGGAAATTGGTTGCTTGCGGACGCCATGCTTGTGCTATCGTGCACGCCGCATACACCCGGTTTTTCGCGATTCTCGACGATGCTCGAACGAAACGCGCTTTTCATCGAACACTGCACAATGGACGCATCGTCGCGTTCGCGGGCGATGCCGCGCACTCGTCGAGCCTTCGTCAAGGCGTTCGCGATTTCGCTCTGCGCGCATGCGGCGCTCGTCGGTATACTTTTGCTCGGTATCTCGAGTGAACGCCGGTCGAGCCTCACGGAACTTCGCGTGGAGTTGTCGCGCGGTGCGGTCGCGCAGCCTGCAATCCACGCGGCGGTTCCCGCCGAACCGAAACAAGCACCGGCCGAGCGCAAGCCGAAAGGTCACGTCGATCGAGTGGCGCATGTACCGACGCCTCCGGCGCAAGCCCCCGCTGCGATGCCGAACACCGCCGAGAGCCCGGCCGTCGACAGCCTCGATCGCGCGGCCGATACGCCGTCCGAAGCCGCGGCCAGCGACGCAGCGGCGGGCGAGCTGCCGATCGATCTGCGTGTGCTCGAATGGCTCTCGCGTTATCGCACGTACCCACTCGCCGCGCGCCGCGCGCACATCGAAGGCGTCGTCCAGCTGCGTGTGACGCTGCTGCCCGATGGGCGCTTGGTCGATGCGCACGTCGAGCAGAGTTCGGGTCATCCCATGCTCGATCAGGCGGCGCTCGATCTCCTGGCGCGTGCCTCGCCGCTGCCGAGCGATTTCGGCAGCGCGCGCTCGGGACAAATCGAATTGCAGTTGCCGATCGTCTACCGCATGCGTACTTCGTCGACATGACGGAGACGGCCGGGGAGGAGCGCGATGGCGGCATCGCGGCTCGTGTCTACGCCGAATGCTACGTCGAGCTGACGCGTTTCCTGCAACGGCTGTGCGGCGAGGCGGCGCTGGCCGAGGATCTCGCACAAGAGGCGGGAATGCGTCTCGTATCGGCCATGCGACGCGAGCAGATCGAGCAACCGCGCGCATTCCTGTTCCATGTCGCGGCCAATCTTGCGCGCGATCAGTTGCGTAGGCGCATCGTCGCGCAAAGCCATGCCGATGCGCTGGCGGATTCCGGGCAAGCGCCGGGAGCCGATCAAATCGCCGCCGTGCATCAGGAAGTCGCGATCGTCGCCAAGGCGATATCGACGCTGCCGGCGCGGGCTCGTGCGGTGTTGCAGCTCGCGCGCATCGAAGGCTATTCGCAGAAGGAAATCGCCGCGCAATTGGGAATCACGCCGAAGACCGTCGAGAATCATCTGACACGCGCACTCGCGCAACTGGCGACGCGGCTGCGAAGCGGGGGGAGACAATGAGTGCGTCGAGCCGACCGCTGGGGGAAAACGCCCCGCCACGCGTCTTGGAGACGAGACGACCATGACGGACACTCGAGCCATCGACGAAACCGCAGCACGCTGGCACGCGCGTGCAATGACCGGCGAGCTCTCGCCGCAGGATGCGCAGCGCCTGGACGCATGGCTGGCCGAAGACCCGCGCCACCGGCTCGCGTATGCGGACATGGTGGCGGCCGCCTACGCGTTGCTGCAAGTGCATGCATCCGCCTCGACGGAACGGCGTGCGGCGCGGCGGTGGACGCTGTGGCTCGCGGCTGCGGCGCCCGCCTTGTTGCTCATCGCCGTCGTGCAGATGCCACACGCTTGGCAGAATTGGCGCAGCGACGTGCATACGGCGATCGGCGCCGTGCAGACCCAGCGTCTGCCGGATGGATCGACGCT
>DASRGX010000099.1:0-11150 GCA_035650835.1 Rudaea sp.
AAACCTGCTCGACCGCCACCCGGGCAGGGTCACGCTCGAGCAAGTGAACACCTGGCTGTACGCACCGGGCATCCCGGCCGGCGCTCCGCTGCCCGTGTCGACGCGCTTCGCCGCCGAAGATGCGGCCCGCAAGGCATTCCTCGCGGGCAAGCTATCGGCCGACGAGCTGCATGCCGCGCGTTGGAACACGCAAGAGTGGCAGTATTTCCTCGACGGCCTGCCGCATGCGCTGCCTGCCGAGCGTATGCGGGCGCTCGACGACGCCTACCATCTGACGGGTTCGCACAATGCCGAGATCGCGCTGCGCTGGTACAAGCTCGCCATCGGCAGCGAATACCGCGCGGCGTTTCCCGCCATGCGCGAACACATGCTGCGCATCGGCCGCCGCATCCTCGTCGTGCCGCTGTACGAAGAACTCGTCAAGACGCCGGACGGCCGCCGCTTTGCCGAATCCGTCTATGCCGAAGCCAAGGCCGGCTATCACCCGATGACGCGGGCGGCCGTCGAAAAGGCGCTAGCGAAGTAGCGCCGGAGAAGGGCGGCGGCGCCGCCCTTCCGATCATCTCACGTAATAGTCGCGATGCGTGCCGTCATAACGGCCCGATCGCAGGCAGCAGCGCTTGAAACGACCTCCGGGACCCGCAAGGGCAAGGATCGTTCCTGCCGAGCCTCTCGAATCAATTCCTTGCCGCCGTGAACGACACGGTCGCCTCGCTTGACCTGCGTTTCCGACGGATAACCTTTACGCCGCTTGCTCGTGCGCTCGAAAGCAGGAATTCGTCGTTGCCATGACACGTCTCCTTCTTACCCGCCTTGCGCGGGCGCGCATTGTATACGAAGTCCTCACGAAACCGGCGCGCGCCTGAATTGCGGCGTGCGTGCCCGCAAGCCGCCACAACTTGACCGCAGCGCGGCGTTTCCGCGGCCGCACGCGTGCATGCGCCCGCGTTTTACTGCACACGTGCGAGGAAGCGTCGCGGAAACGAGCGGCGCTTCCTCGAGGCGCGGTACGCCGCCGGCGCACCGCGGACGATTCATCAACCAGTGTCGGGGAATTGACGTGAATACTCCTGTGGAAACGTTGAAACGGGTCGCGCGCTCGGTGTTCAGCGCGAAAGTGATCGTGCTCGGGGTGCTGGCTGCGAGCGGCTATGCGCTCTACAAACATCCGCCGTTCGAGGACGTCGGGCGCCGCGAAATCGGCATCCGCGTGAACCGCTTGACCGGCGCGATGACGCAAGTCGGCGAAGGCGCCGTGCTCGTGGTCCCGGGCCTGCACGAGCTCAAGCGCTATTCGCTCGCCGACGAGATGTACCGGCCCGAGCGCAGCACCAAGGCGAACGGCGACGCGCCGTTCCAGTCGTCGGAAGGCTTGTCGATCGGCGTGGAGCTCAGCGTGCGCTATGCGATAGATCCGGCCAAGCTCCAGTCGGTCGCAGCGAAGTTGCCCGAGGACATCCGCGGCGATCTGGTCGCGCCGCTCGTGCAAGGCGTCGTCTACAAGGTGTTCACGCGCTACACGGTGCGCGAGATCTTCTCGACCAAGCGCCAGGAACTGCAGGACGTCATCGAGAGCGAGCTCAAGCCGCTGTTCGCCGCCGACGGGTTGGTGCTGCGCGGCGTGATGATGGGCAACGTGGACCTTCCGCCGGACTACCGCGCCGGCATGGACAAGCTGCTCGCCGTCGAGCTCGAAACGCAGCAGATGCAGTACACGCTCGAGCTCAAGGAAAAAGAGGTCAAGGAATCCGAGCTCACGGCCGAAGCGGAGAAGGTCAAGCGCGAGAAGGCCGCCGAAGCGGCGGCGAACGAGCAGATCATCGCGGCGAAAGCGCAGGAAGAGGCGATGAAGCACGTGCTGCCGTTCAAGCAGAAGCAGATCGAACAGCGTCAGCTCGAGGCCGAGGCCGAGAAAGCCTCGCGCATCAAGACGGCCGAAGGCACGGCCGAGGCGCGCCGCATCGAAGCGTCCGGCGAAGCCGATTCGCGCCGCAAGCTCGCCGACGCGGAAACCTACCGGCTCGACCAGATCGGCAAGGTCACGAGCGCGCAGCTCGAACGTGATGGTGCCCTGATCAGCAAGCATCCGTTGCTGATCCAGAAGACGCTCGCCGATAAATTGTCCGACAAGATCTCGGTCATCATCGCGCCGCCGCCGGCGAACGGCGGGTTCATCGGTTCGGCCTTGCTCGGCGCGACGCAACGCCAAGGCGGCGCGCAGCCCACGCCGGAAGCTCCCGCCGAGGAGGATGCGCAATGAAACTCGTGCTGTTCTTCGTCGCGCTGCTCGGCGCGGTTTCGGCCGGTGAGGTGCGTGCCGCCGAGCCCGTTCCGCCGACGGCGATCGTGGTCCAGGATCAGGTGCCGCTGCGCGCGGCACCGCGCGATTCGGCACAGCAGCAAGCCGTGCTGTGGCAGGGCGATGCGCTCGAAGTACGCGGCCGCCGCATGGATTTCCTGCAGGTCTACGATCACCGCCGCGAGCGCGCGGGCTTCGTGCGCGCCACCCAGGTGCGCGTGCTGTCGATGGAGCCCGGCGACGCGCCGGAATTGCTCGCCGTCGTGCGTTTTCTGCGCGACACCGCGGGCGCCGAGGCGCTCGGCATCGGCTACGCCGCCGCGTATCTCAAAGCCGCGCCTGCGGAGGCGATCGGCCCGGAACCCTTCGACGCGATCGGCACGATGGCCGATCGTCTCGCGCGTCGTGCGTCGTCGAACAAGAACAAGGCCTACGACGCGATCATTTCGGCGCATCTCGACGTCGTGGCGAGCTACGGCGTGACGATCCGCAGCTTCGAGCACGACGGCCGCATGCAGCTCTGCTACGACGGCGAGGCGTTCCGGCGCGTGATGGCGCTCAAGACCGGCGACGAATTGCGCGCGCGCGCGGCGCTCGCGCTCACGCGCGACGAGTGCATCGATCCCGCGCTCACGCCCATCGATCGCGGCAACCTCGACAATTGGCGCGCCGACGTGCTCGAACGCGCGCCGCGCACGAACCTGCCCGAGTACCTCAGAAACCGCCTGCGCCTGCGCAGCGCCGGCGTCTGGGCGAACATCGCCTGGGAGCGCGCGCGCCGCGGCGAAGCCGTGCAGGATGCCGCCGCGCTGGCCGAACAGGAGCTTGCGTCGGTCGACAAGCAAGAACTCGCCGAAGACGATCTGCCCGCCTACAACGACGCCGCCGTGCGCGTCGGCGCGTCGCGCTGGGCGGCCGAACCGGCGCGGGCGCAGCTGCCGCCAGGACTCACGGTGATGACCGAACCGCGCCAGCCCGGCGAGACCTGCATCAAGCTCGTCGACAAGCGACACGATCCCACCAAGGCCTTGCTCGAGCGCTGCACGTTCGGCACGGTGTGGACGAATTCGGCGACCGCGAACGCATCCGGGACGGCGCTCGCGCTCGCCGTGCAGCCGCTGCCGAGCTGGCGCGAGCTTTGGGTCTTCCACATCGCGCCGGAAGGCTGGCGCGTCGACGTCGTGCCGCCGAGCGAGGACGATCCCGAACTCGGCTACATCGAGTTCGCGGGCTGGGTGCCGGGTGCGAAAAAGATGCTCACGGCCCGCGAAGTGCGCGGCGGCGGCAAATTCACGCACGAATTCGACGTGCTCGATCTCGATACCCTCGCGATCGAGAAGCATGCGGACAGCCCGTCGTCGCTGAGCCTGTTCTACCGCTGGCAGGACCCCGCTTGGAAACGGCAGACGGTGAGCTTGCGCTGACGCCGCGTTCGCAGCCGGCGATGATACGATGGCCGCGCCGTCGCGAAGCGGAGTCGTCGTGGGGAACGCAGCGAAATCGAGATCGGCCGCGCGCGTGTGGCGGCCGACACCACCGCGGGTCCCGGCTGCGTGGACGCGGCGCTGCGAGGCGAATCCGCCGCAGGCTTCGCTGCTGCGCAGTTTCCTGCTCGTGGTTCTGCGCAACGCGATTCCGCTCGTGGGCTTCGTGAAATTCGATTGGCCGGCGGGCGACGTCGTACTGCTCGGGGCCTTCAACCTGGGTTCGATCTTCGCCGCCGCAAGCGTGCGGCCACGCGCGATCTCGACGCTGCTCACCGCAACGCCGAGCCGAACGGCGCTTCGCCTCGGCGCATGGAGCGCGGCGATGGTCGTGCTCACCTGGGCTATCGTCCTGGTCGTGCCGCCGCTCGGTTGGGTGGCGGCCGATATCGTCGCGAGCGGCGCGGTTCGACCGTGGGGTCTCGTCGGCTCCGCTGCCGGCATTTCGTTCGTCGCCGCGACGGAGTTCTATCACGAGCTCCGCGAGCATGCCGATACGCTGCGCGCGAAAGCGGCCACGGTTGCGCCGCGTGGAGCATTCGCCGGCTTTCTGGATCTGCTCGGACCGCTTGCGTTCGGCGGTTGCGCGATCGGACTTGCCGTCATGCCGCTCATGAACGAGGAGACCGCACCCATGGCCGTCTTCACGGTCACGTGCGTCTCGCTGTTCATCGATCTCCTGCGCACGTTCGCGCCAGCGGAGCTCGAGCAGATGAATCTCGACGGCGCTCCCGCCGCGCGACGCGGTTCGCGTTGAGTACGCGTCGCCTACGACGCTAACGCGGTACCGTCGGCGATTCCCGCACCGAGCAGTTCGACGAGCCGGCATTTGCCGAGTTCCTCGGCGCCGCGGCGCAGGCGCGCTTCGAAATCGGCATCGACCGGGCCCGTGCAGCGATAGCCGAAGACGCGATTGCGGCCGTTGCGTTTGGCGACGTAGAGCGCGCCGTCGGCGATTTCGACGATCTGCTCCCAATTCATGCGGCGCGGCGCCGAAGCGTCGAACGGATAGCAGGCGAAACCGATCGACACGGTGCACTGCAGTCGGGCCGCGGCGCCGACGTCGACCCGATGCATTGCGATCGCGGCGCGCAGCCGCTCGCCTGCGCCGAGCGCCTCGTCCGCATCGGCGACCGGCAGCACGGCAAGGAATTCCTCGCCACCCCAGCGCACGGCGAACGCGGGATCGCCGAAATGCCGATGCAGCAGATCGCCGAGAGCGCCGAGCACGAGATCGCCCGTCGCATGCCCGTATTCGTCGTTGATCGTCTTGAAGCGGTCGACGTCGAGCACGAAAAAAGCGAGTCGCGTCTTGCCGGGCAGGATCTCGTCGCCGTGGTCGACGGCGGCGATGAGCGCCGGCAGTCGCTGGTCGAGCGAACGCCGATTGCCGAGGCCGGTCAACGCATCGGTGCGGCTCAGCTCTTCGATGCGAGCATAGGCGTCCTCGAGCGCGTGGTGCGCACGGTGCATGTTGGCCATGGCTTCGCGCGTCTGCGCCATCGCCTGGTCGAGGCGGCGGTAGTTGTCGGCATTGTCGAGCGCGATGGCCGTGTAGCTCGCGAGGGCGCGCAGGAACTCGAGATGCGCCGGTCCGTAGGCGCGGGGGCGCGGACTCTGCACCGACAGGCAGCCGATCACGCGCTGTTCGATGCGCAGCGGCAGATAGACGACGGATTCCATCATCTCGCCTTGCTTCGGCCCGGCCGGCTCGGCGATGTATTGGCGCATCTGTTCGCGGGTCTGGATCACGAGCTCGCGACATTCGCGAACGCACCACGCCGCGGCGCGCGTGGGATCGTCGATCGCGTAGTCGATGCGAGCGCGGCGTTGGTCGTCCTCGATCAGGTATTCGAGTTCGACCACGCCACGGTCGGCGCGATAGATGCCGATCAGGAACACGTGCGCGTCGAGGCGCGCGCGCACTTGGCGGTATACGCGTTCGGCCGCTTGCTCGAAATTGAGCGTGGCGGTCAGCTCCTGGCCGACCTGGCCGAGCTTGAGGATATCCGCCGTGCGCTCTTCCACCTGGTCGGCCAGCAGGCGCCGTTGCTGCTCGTGCCCGCGCAGCCGCAGATAGAAGATCGCCCAGGCCGCTGCGGCGAGCGCGCAGGCGCCGGCGAGCTTCGCCCAGAGCGTCTGCCACCAGAACGGCTCGACGCCGAGCGCGAGCGTCGCCTGTTCGCCGTTCCAGCCCGCGTCGGCAGTGCGCACGCGCACGCGGAACACGTAGTCGCCGGGCGCGAGATTCGTGTACGTCGCGATGCGGCGCTTGGCGTCGGTTTCGATCCAATCCGCGTTGAAACCGTCGAGCTTGTAAGCGAAGCGCAATTGCTCGGGAGCGACGAAGTAGGGCGAGGAGAACTCGAACCCGATGCCGCGTGCGCGACCGGCCGGCAGCACGAGGTGCGCGGTGCGGTACAAGGGCTCGTCGAGCACGGCGTCCGTGCCGTCGCTCGGTTCGACCAGGCGGTCGTCGAGCTCGAGGCCGGTGAGCAGCGGACGCGGCGGCGGCGGAAGCTCGGCGATCGCCTCGGGATCGAAAATAGTGAAACCCGACGCACCGCCGAACGCGAAGTGGCCGTCGGCCGTGACGGTGTGCACGAACGCATAGTAGCCGCGGTCGATGGCGCCGTCGGCCGCGCCATAGGAAGTGAATTGAGCGGTTTTCGGATCGAAGCGTGCGATGCCCGCGTTGCTGCTCATCCACAGCCGGCCGTGACGGTCTTCGATCATGCTCTTGATCGCGTTCGTGTTGGCGCCGCCGCCGCGCGTGAAGACCGTGAAGCGCGCATGGGCGAAATCGCGCGGCGCCGGCAACTCCAAGCGATGGAGCCCGGCCGCCGTTGCGAGCCACAGCTGCCCGTCGGAGCCGCGCAGGAAATAATGGCACGTGTCCGACTGCAAGCCGTGCGGGTCGTCGGGATTCGCTTCGAGCCGCCCTTCGGGTTCGAGTCCGTCCGCGGAGAACCAGTAAAGCCCGTTGTCGTTGCCGAAAATCTTGGTTTGCGCGTCGAAATCCGCCATGAAATGCGCGCGCGACTCGAGCGTATGATGCGCGAGCACCTTGCGCATGGGCCGGTCGAGCACGAAGAGATCGCCGTCGCGCGTATTGACCCACACGCGATCGTCCTCGACGACGATGAAGTAGATGAACGGATGTCCGACCGCCGCCGGCACGTCGGCGGAACGCAAATTCCCGCTGCGCGGGTCGTAGCGGAAGATGCCCTGATCGGACCCGAGCAGCAGTTCGTCGCCGTCGACCGCAAGGGCGTAGATCAGCATTCCGGCCGTGGCCGGCATGGGACGCAAGCGGTAGCTCTTGTCGTCGAAGTCGAACAAGCCACGACGCGTGCCGAGCCAGATGTGGTCGGGCCCTGCGCTCACCATCGTGGTGATTTCCGCCGAGTCGGCCGCATGCGTATCGAGCGCGTCGGCGTCGAAGCTCAGGAACCGGCTGCGCACGGGACTCAGCAGGCTCGCTCCGCCCGACCACGTGCCGAACCACAAATCGCCCGACGCGTCCTGCATGAGGCTCACGACCCGTCCGGCACCGATGCTGCTCGGCAGTTGTGGACGGTGCTGGAAGCGCACGAAGTGCGGCGAGCGCTCGTAGCGGTCGAGCATGACATCGGCGCCTGCTTCGGTGCCGATCCAGAGCCGCCCGGCGCGATCCTCGAGCAGCGCGTAGAGCCGATCGTGCGAGAGAGATTGAGGATCGCCATCCACGTGCCGCCATTGGACGACGGCGCCGCTCGCAGGCGAATATCGCAGCAGGCCCGCATCCTTGGTGCCGATCCAAAGTTCGCCTGCGCGGTCGAGCAGCAAGGCGTCGATCCAGCCGCGCAGCGCGTTTCCGGGCACGCGCGCGAAGCGGCCCGTTGCGGGATCGAAACGCATGAGACCTGCGGCGGTGCCGACGAAAAGCCCGCCGGCACCGTCGGCGACGAGGGCCTCCACGCGCCGGTCCTCGAGGCCGTCGGCGAAATTGGCGAAGTCGTGGCTGCCGGGGCGGTAGAGCGACAAGCCGCCGTCGCTGCCGATCCACAAACCGCCCTCGCGATCGCGCAGCAGCGCGTTGATTTTCTGATGCGGCAAGGCATGCGCATCGCCGGAGCGAGGCAGGAAAGCCGTGAATTTTTCCTTCGCCGGATCGAAACGGTTGAGACCGTTCAGCGTGCCGATCCACAGCCCTCCGTCCGGATCGGGAAGCAGGGCCGAAATGTAATGTTCCGAAAGCGAATCGGCTTGGCGACGCTGGCGGATGAACGTGCGGAAACTCGCGCCGTCGTAGCGGTTGAGCCCGACCTGCGTGCCGATCCAGAGAAACCCTTGCCGGTCCTGCGCGAGCGCGAGTGCGCTGACCTGCGAGAGCCCGTCGGCGTCGGTGAGGCTGCGGAATCGTGCCGTTTCGGGGCTAGGCTCCTCGGCGCGCACGCCCGCCAGCGCGAGCAGGCTCAAAGCCAGCAGTGCGCCTTTCCCCCTCCACCACGACGATGGCCCCCGGGTAGGCATGGGGCGATTCTGCCATCCCGCGAGCCGCGACGAAACGGCGGGGGCGGATTTCGCCGTCGAACGTGTCCGTCAGCCCGGTCCCAAGCTCGCGAGCTCGCGCTTGGCCGCATCGAGCCACTCGCTCTCTTTCTTGCGGTAGTAGCGAGGCGCATGCTTGGCACGGGCGAGCATGTCGCGAAACACGTTGCGCGCGTCGGAGAAGCGCTCGCGGCGCTTGAGCAGGATGCCATAGCGGAAGCGCGCTTCCTCGCCAGGATAGCTCGTCGAGAGCTCGCGATAGTGCTCGAGCGCGGCGTCGAGATCCCCTTGCGATTCCACGACGCGTGCGCGCAGCAGTTCGGCGTCGCTGTTGCGGAAGCCCGGGTGCGCCGCATAAAGCCGATCGAGCGCGGTGCGCGCGGCGGCGAAATCGCCGGTGCCGGCCCGCGCCTGGGCGAGGCCGAGCAGGAACCCCGCGTCGTCGGCATAGACGCCCGTGAGCACCGACTCGTAAAGCTCGGCCGCATTGGCGTAGTCGCCGAGGCGCATGCATTCCTCGGCAAGTGCGCGCCGGTTGTGGACCGTATCGGCGACCTCGAGGCGCTGGCGGATCATGCGCCGTTGCCGTTCCGGGTCGAGCGTGTGCAGCACGCGCTGCGCCGCCTGGCGGCTGCGCGGATCGTTGCGCAGGTCTGGAATCACCGCGACGATGATGTAGACCGCGACGGCGAGATACGAACCGATGAACAGGATCCAGAGCCAGTAGAGCTGGCGACCGCTGCGCACGACGTGCACGGCGCAGGCGATCTGCAGCGCGATCGAGACGAGGACCAGGATCGGCACGTCAGTGCTTCTCTTGCGGCTTCGGCGACGCGTCGCGGGCGGTGCGGAACTCGCTGTCCGCGTTCCATTGTGGAAAAGTGGATTCGTCGGCGAGGCGCTTGCCGACGGCGTAGAGAACCTTGATGTCTTCGATCACGCCGGAGAAATCCCAATTGGGATCGTATTCGTCGGATGGCTTGTGGTAGCGGTTTCGCGTGTAAGCGTCGACTGCCGCGCGGCCCGCCGCAACGCCGCCTTCGAGCTTGTCGTAACCGCCGTTCGCATACAGCACCGGCACGCCCTTGCGCGCGAAGTTGAGCTGATCCGAGCGGTAGAAGAAGCCTTTTTCCGCTTCGGCGTCGGGAGTCACGACGCGGCCGAGCGGCGCGAGCGCTTCTTTGAGATAGTCGTCGAGCTGCGATTGCCCGTAGCCGATGATCACCATGTCGTGCGTGCGCCCGATGATATGCAGCGCGTCCATGTTGATGTCGGCGACGGTCTTCGTGAGGGGCACGACCGGATGCACGCTGTAATAACGCGAGCCGAGCAGCCCGGCTTCTTCGAGCGTCGGCGCGAAGAACAGCACGGAGCGCTCCGGCGGCGGCTGCTGATGCGCGAACGCATCGGCGATTTCGAGCATCGCGGCCACGCCTGAGGCGTTGTCGACCGCGCCGTTGAAGATGTGGTCCTCGCCGCTGAACGTGCGGCCGAGATGGTCCCAGTGCGCGCTGTAGACGACGACTTCGTCGGGCCGCTTGCTGCCGGGCAGGAGGCCGACGACGTTGTCCGAGCTCGCGTTGCGGATCAGGTTGCGGAAATGCACCGACAGCTTGGCCGCGAGCGGGGTGCCCTTGAATCCGCGCTGGTCGGCCGATTTCTTGAGCGCGTCGAAATCGGCGCCGGCCGCCGTGAACAGGCGCCGCGCCGCATCGGTCGTGATCCAGCCCGCGACGAGCATGCGCGGTTCGGGATCTTCGCTCGCCGGCAGGTTGAACTGCGGTCCGCTCCAGCTGTTGACGACGACCTCCCACGGATACGCGGCAGCGATCGTGTCGTGCACGATGATGCAGCCGGCGGCGCCCTGGCGCGCGGCTTCCTCGTACTTGTACGTCCAGCGGCCGTAGTAGGTCATCGCCTTGCCCTTGAACAGCGTTTCGTCGCCGTTGCCGGAGCCCGGGTCGTTGACGAGCACGACGACCGTCTTGCCCTTGACGTCGAGCCCTGCGTAGTCGTTCCACTGGTATTCCGGGGCGACGACGCCGTAGCCCGCGAATACGATGTCGCTGTCCTTGAGCTCGACGTCGGCGACGCCCTTGAGCGTGCTGACGATGGCGTCGGTGCGGTAGGCGAACTTCTCGACCTTGCCGCCTGCGGCGACATCGAGCGTGATCGCATCGGGATCGAGCGGCGTGGTCTCGACCATCGGCACGTTCTGCAGATAGCTCGTGCCGTTGCCGGGCTTGAGGCCGATGCGCTGGAACTGATCGACCAGGTAGGTCGTCGTCATGCGCTCGCCGATCGAACCCGGTTTGCGGCCTTCGAACTCGTCCGCGGCGAGCTGCTGCACTTCCGCGGCGAAATCCTCGGCCTTGATCTCGGGCGAGAAATGGCCGTCGCGTGTCGGCTTGATCGGCGCGGCTTTCGGCGGCGTGTTCGCCGCCGGGGCCGCCTGGTCGCCGGACGGAGCACGCCCGCAGGCGGCGAGCAGCACGACGAGGCAGGCGCAGAGCAGGTGACGCATCGCGGACTCCGGTAGACGCTAGGGTCCGGATTGTAGGTGCCGCCCGGCGGAGGCACCAGTGCGCGCTGGTTCCTGCAGCTACTCGCGGTTTATTTCGGCGCTTGGTCGTCGCTGAACTTGGTCGGTGTCGCGCCTTCGACGGGGCCGATCTTCGCGCTGTCGCTCACGTAGAGGTCCACCTCGCGCTTGAACACGAGCTTGCCCTCGACCGTGGCGTGCGGGCCGATGACGATGCGCGGCTTGCGCGAAGTGCCCCAATGGAACCAACTGTGGTCTTCGTTGACGAGCAGCCCGCCTTCCACTCGGGAAT
>DASRGX010000100.1:0-2662 GCA_035650835.1 Rudaea sp.
CGTCTGCCCGTCGTGGCGACGCTCGAAGAACTCGACGAATCCGCGCTCATCAAGATTTTGACCGAGCCGAAGAACGCCATCGTCAAACAGTTCAAGCGCATGTTCGAGATGGAAGGTGCGGAACTCGAATTCCGCAACGAAGCGCTCGGCGCGGTTGCGCGGAAGGCGCTCAAGCGCCGCACCGGTGCGCGCGGTCTTCGCACGATTCTCGAAGCGGTGCTGCTCGATACGATGTATGAGTTGCCGTCGCTTGAGCACGTCAGCAAAGTCGTCGTCGACGAAGCGGTGATCAACGGGCAAGCCGAGCCGTATCTGATCTACCGTGGCATGCAGTCGCGCGCGGCGTCCGAGTAGCGCGTTCGCGAGAGCCGGCGGGCCGGCTCTCTAATTTACCAGTAAATCAATAACCTCCGCTTGTGCCCGGCATTTGCGGATGGCGTTGTCGTGCCCGCCGATGTCGCCGAATGGCGCGCCTGCGTGACTTCCAGGCCATCCACTAGTGTGAACTAAACACTATACTGCACTCGCTATTACGAACGAGTGCGGGATAGCCTGCGTTGGACACCGAGAGCCATCTCAAGAAGTTCGAGAAGGAGCTGAGCGCCGGGACGGTCGCGCTCGTCCTGCTTGCCGTGCTCGCGCAAGCCGACGAGCCGCTGTACGGCTACCAGATCGCCAAGCGCCTCGAGCGCAACGCCGACGGCGCCCTGAGCGGCAAGCAGAGCGCGCTCTATCCGGTACTGCGCAACTTGAGCGCTGCCGGGCTGCTCGAGAGCCAGGTCGAGCCCTCGGTGACAGGCCCGCCGCGGCGTTACTACCGCATCACGGCGCTTGGCCGCGCCGTCGCCGCCGAATGGGTCGCGTCCTGGACCGCCACGCGCAAGTTCGTCGATTCCGTCTTGAAAGGAGCCGTGTGATGACCGCACCCAAAACCATCGACGAATACCTTGCCCAATTGCGCGGCGCGCTCGCGCGCAGCGATCCGGCGCTTACGCAGGACGCGCTGTACGACGCCGAAGAATACCTGCGGTCCGAACTCGCCGAGCACCCGGAATGGGACGAAGCCGCCATGCTCGCGAACGTGGCGACCAGCTACGGCGCGCCCGAGGAAGTCGCGGAGATCTACCGCGACAAGGAGAGTGCGGTCGAAAGCGCGCTCAGGCCGCCCGCCGCGCCGCAGCGCCGCTCCGCGTCGGGCCGGTTCTTCGGCGTGCTCGCCGATCCGCTCGCGTATGCGTCGCTCTTTTACATGATCCTGTCGCTCGCCACGGGCATTTTCTATTTCACCTGGGCGATCACGGGCCTGAGCCTGTCGCTCGGACTTTCGATCTTGATCTTCGGCATTCCGGTCGCGGTGCTGTTCGTCTCGACCGTTCGCGCGCTCTCGCTCGTCGAAGGCCGCCTCGTCGAAACGATGCTCGGCGTGCGCATGCCGCGGCGGCCGCTCTACGCCGATCGCGGCAAGCCATTCTCGGCGCGTATCAAGGCCATGTTCGTCGATCCGCGCACGTGGTCGACGCTGCTCTACATGGTGCTCAAGCTGCCGCTCGGAATTCTCTATTTCACGCTCGCGACCCTCGGCCTCGGCCTCGCGCTCGGGCTCGCCGCGAGCCCGATCACCAAGGCGACGATCGGCATCGGCATCATCAACGTCAACGACTACGCGATCGCACCGCCGCTCTGGGCTTTGCCGCTGACGTTGCCGCTTGGCATCGTGCTGCTATGCCTCACGCTGCACCTCGCGCGCGGCGTCGGCAAGCTGCAAGGACAGCTGGCGAAGCATTTCCTGGTCAGGACGGCGCAGTATTGAGAGTTGGGATTGGGGATTGGGATTGGAGATGGGGGACGAGCTGCAATTCAGCTCGGTCCGCTCTGGCGCTCACGAATTTCCCGTCCAGGATTCGGTTTGAACTTGGGATTCGAGCTCAGGAGTCGGACCGCAGATGAGATTTGCGAGTCCTCACCAATCCCGAATCCCTACTCCCGAATCCCGGCTCTCCTAATGAATTCCCTCACCTCCGGATACACCACGTTCCGCCAGCGGCGGCCGCTGAAGATGCCGTAGTGGCCGGCGCCTTTGACCGTCAGGTGGCGCTTGTCGCGGCTTTGTATACCTGTACACAAATCCTGCGCGGCTTCGGTTTGACCTGCGCCGGAGATGTCGTCGAGTTCGCCTTCGATTGTGAACAGCGCGGCGGTCTTGATGTCCTCGGGCGCGACGCGGCGGCCGTCGACGTGCCAGAGTCCGCGCGGCAGCTGGTGTTCCTGGAACACGATGCGCACCGTATCCAGGTAGTACTCGGCCGGCATGTCGAGCACGGCGTTGTATTCGTCGTAGAAGCGGCGGTGGGCGTCGGCGTCTTCGAGATCGCCGCGCAGCAAGTCTTCGTAGAAATCCCAGTGCGACATGAAATGCCGGCTCGGATTCATCGCGATGAAGCCCGCGTGCTGCAGGAAGCCCGGGTACACGCGCCGGCCGCGGCCGGGGTAGTTCTCGGGCACGTCCTGGATCAGCGTGTTCTCGAACCATGACAAAGGCTTCGTCGCGGCGAGATCGTTGACCTGCGTGGGACTGCGCCGTGTGTCGATCGGGCCGCCCATCATCGTGAGCGTGCGCGGCACCGGCTCGCCCGCCGCCGCCATCAGCGCCACCGCCGCGAGC
>DASRGX010000101.1:0-4724 GCA_035650835.1 Rudaea sp.
CGGCGCCGAGCAAATCCTGCACCGCGAGTTCGACGTCGACCGAGGTTTCCGTGTCGAGCCTGCCCGCCAACGCGAGTATCCTGACGGCGTCCTGCTGGTCCTGCCGGATTTCGATGCCCATGGTTCAGCCTTCGCGGAACACGAAACGGGCCGCGCCGATCTGGATCACGTCTTCGTTGCTGAGCGGCCGCTCGCGCACCTTCTCGGCGTTGACGCGCGTACCGTGTTTCGTGCCGAGGTCCACGAGCGTGAAACCGGCCATGCTGACCGTGATCTGCGCGTGCTTGGGGTCGACGCCGGGGCCGCCGATGCGAATGTCGTTCGACGAATCCGCGCCGATGTTCATGGGCTTCAGGGTGAGCGTGTACGTCTGCTTGCCGGCTTCCGGATTCTGCGGAACGAGCCGCGCCGCGCGAAAGATCTGCGTGGCCCCTTCCATGGGCGCGGCGGCCGCCTGAGGACGCGACGGCTCCGGAATGTTGATCGCCGACATGACTTGCGTCTTGCTCGGCGGAGCGTCGCCGACCACGGCAGGCACTTCGTGCGTGCGCGCGTCGGCCGTGGCGAGCTCTGCGGCGCCGAGCGTCGGCAACTGTCGCGTGGCGCCTGCCGCCGGCTCGGGCGCCGGCGCGGGCGCGGGGCGAGGTGCGGGCGGCGCGGATTCGAGTTCGCTCTCGGCGCGGAAGGCTTCCAGGAATTGCGTCTTGATCTCGAGCGCGCGCGCACGCGCCTCGGCCTTTTCCTTGACGCTCGTCTCGATCTCCTTGTTGCGGCGCGCGAACTCCTTGTCGTCGAATTCGCCGAGCTTGTGCCTGAGCTCGAGCTCTTGCTGGTCGAGCTTGACGGCTTCGTGGTCGGCTTCGAAACGATCGAGCAGGCTGCGCAGTCGCGCGTACTGCTCGCGGGCGGCCTGCTTGAGGGGCGTGGCCTGGTCCTCGAGCGCGCGCAGCCGCTTCTGATAATCCTCGCTGACGCGCAGGTATACCGCCGTCGCCACGCTGGTCTTGAGCGTTTCCATGGCGTCGAGACGTTCCGTGAGCTGATCCTGCTCGCGCTTGAGCGTCTTCAAAGAATCGATCGCGGACAGGTCGATGGCGCCGAGCGCCTCCTGCCATTCGTTGCCTTTGGCTGCCATGTACCCTCCGCGCCTATGCCACCGCGACTTCCACTTCGACCATGCCGAAGCGCAGTTTGTCGCCGGGTTTGAGTGGCACGCTGACGCCCGTCTTCAAGCGCTCGCCGTTGACGAACGTGCCGTTGCTCGTGCCGACTTCTTCGCGCAGGAAGTATAGTCCGCCTTCGCGCAGGATTTTGGCGTGTCGTCGGCTCAGCGTGCGATTGGCGTCGAACGGGCCCAAGTTGACCTCGGGTTGCATGCCCGTCACGGGGTCGGGACGCCCGACCAGGAATTCGGTGAGCTGCGCATCCAGCGGAAGGTTCTGCCCGCTCGCGTGGCGCAGCGTGAGCGTCTGCGCGGCGGCCGGCTCCGGTTTTGCGACCGGCGCAGGCGCCGGCGACGGCGCGGCCTTCGGCGGCTCCGCGGCGCGCGGCGCTTCGGCTTTCGGCGCCGGACGCGCTGCAGCCGCCGCGCGTGCTTTGAGCAACTCCGCTAGCGCTTCCTGTACGCGGTGCTCGGTGCGGCGCTGCCGCGCGACCATCTTGCGCATGATGCGAACTGCGATCTCGACGTTCTGGCGGAGCACGTCGGCGAACGCGGCGCGCTCGATGCGCAACACGCGCGTGGCCGTCTTCGCAAGCGCCGTGGCGTAGCGCGGCTGATCCTCCAGCATCGCCATCTCGCCGAAGAAATCGCCGGGACCGAGCGATGAGATCACTTCGTCGCTCGTAGCCTGGGTGAGGATGTCGACTTGACCGCTTTCGATGATGTACATGTCGGTGCCGGCATCGCCTTCCTTGAACACCGTCGTGCCGGCTGGAAATTCGATAAACGGATCTTTGGCATTGCTCATCGAAGCGCGTCCCCGTGCGGCGAGCCGCTGGTCTGCCGATTATGCCGAGCGCTGCGCGCGACCCGCAACCGAGCGGCCGTTCACGCAACGTCGCGCTCGGCGCGCTTATAGTTCACGTATGCGCGGACGTTCGTCGCTCATCGTCGCCGCTTTCTGGTTGCCGCTCATTGCCGCGGGGGCGCAGCGCTCCGTGCTGCCCGCATGGGTCTGCTCGGAGCCCGACGCCGTTTTCGTCGCCGGCTTCGAAACGGGCGAAGCACCAGTGCCACACCAGGCCTCGGGCGGCAGCGGCGGCCTCTACGCGGGCGACATCAGCCGGCAGGTCTCCGTCGCCGGTCTCGGCACGCAGACCTATTACTTGCACATCCCGCTTCACTACAAGCCGAATCACCCCTGGCCGCTCGTCGTCGCGCTGCACGGCGCGGGAGGGCCGAACACGAGCGACGTCTATGCACGTACGGTGCGTTCGGATTGGGGCGGTGTCGGCGAAGCCGGCGGCTTCCTCGTCATTGCACCGGTGGGCACCGACAGCACGGGCGGCGGCTGGATCGAGCCCGGCGCGGGCGGAGAAGGGCCGTCCGACTACGACATCGTCGCCGCCGCCATCGCGGATACCGAGGCCGCCTACAACGTCGACCTCGATCGCGTCTATCTCTGGGGCTATTCCGCCGGAGGCGAAGTCACCTACGACATCGCGCTGACGGGCTGGAGCGGCATGAATGCGAACACGTTCGCCGGCATCGCCGTGACGGGCGCCGCGCTCGCGGGCTGCCCGAGCTACACCGTCGCGGCGAGCTGCGTGCCGGCGAACGCCGCGCGCACCATTCCGCTCGACATCCACATGGGCACCGCCGACCCTCGGCTCCCCTACGCCGTCAGCGACGAGAACACGTTCCTCGCGCATGGCTGGACGAGCGGCGATACGCTGTTCTTCACCGAGTTCACGGACGGCAATCCGCCGGGTGGACACCTCTACACGACGGCCGATCTCCACGACGTGTGGACGAATATCTGCCCCAATGCCGTCGTGCCCTGAAGCGCCTCGATGCCGCGGCACCGAGTCGGCGCTAGACTAGGCATCCGAAGGTGTACCGCGGGAGGGGTCCGATGCGTGCACGTACGTTCGTCTTCTGCGCGCTCGCCGGCACGGGCATTGATGCCGCCGCTGCCGATCTCGTCGTCTACGACAACGCGAGCGAGAACGGTTTCAACCAAGCGTGCAGCTTCAATGCCTCACCCGATTTCGCCGAGACCGCCGTCGTCCACAGCGCGCCTGCCGCGATCTCGTTCGCGCCGGCTAGCTTCGGCGCGGTGAGCTGGTGCACGCCGGCATCGCTGTCGACGACGAGTTATTCCGCCATCACGTTTTGGGTGAACGGCGGCGCGAGCGGTGGCCAGGACCTCGAACTCGTGCTCGGTCTCAATGGCCAGCCCATGCCCGTGGCCAGCGCCTCGCTCGCCACCCTGCTCGGGCAGCCGATCCCGGCGAACGCGTGGGTCGAGGTCAACGCGTCGTTCGACAGCGGACCGATGGCGTACAGCGGCAACTTCGATCAGATCTCGATCCAAGACAATTCAGGCAACGATCCCGCCGCACCGCAACCGACCGTGTACTTCGACGACGTGAGTCTGACCGGGCGCGTGAGCGTCAACGACCAGATCTTCAAGAACGGCTTCGAGACGGTCACTGGAACGGCGCCGATCCTCATCGAGCAGAACGTCACCGCCTGCACGGGCAACCTCATTGCCGAGCGTTACACCTGGCAGGACGCGGGCGGCTGGACGCGATCGGCGACGTTCTCGCACAACGACACGAACCAGAACGGCGCGCACGAAGGCGAGCTCTGCGACTACACCTACCACACCGACGCCGCCACCGTGCGCGACGTGCAGGAGCTCACGGCCGGCGGCGCTGGCGGCTTCGGCTACATCGTTTCCCATCTCGTCTACCAATCGGCCGCCTACAACGCGGCGATCGCTCACGACGGCGACGATTCGCCGCTCGGGCACGGCTTCAAGGGTACGTTCACGCGCCTGCTCAGCGGCCGTCATCATGCGATCCTGCGCTTCCAGCTCGATTATCCGCGCTGGGGCGTGCCGGCGAGCAACGTGCCGACGAAATACGACGTGCCCGTGACGATCGACTGGCTCATCGCCACGGGGCGCGATCATCCGCTCTGGAGCGTGAGCTACGACTTGAGCGCGGCGCCCGATCGTGCGATCGAGGCCGACAGCCGTGCGCCGTACGGCGACATGGCCTTCGACGGTGCGGGCAGCGCTGCCGGCTACGGCAACGACGTGAGCGGCGTGGCGTGGGGTGACCACTACAAATTCACGACGACGCAGGTGCCGATGACGCTCAACAGCGGCTGGACGTGGAACCAGCGGAACACGATCCCCTATGTGTACTTGTGGACTCAGGCGCCCGCGCCCGATGCCGAGATGGGCATCGTCCAGACCGAGGACATCGACAAGCAGGACGCCGCCAGCGAATTCACGAGCGGTTTCTGGACTCACACCTCGGCCGACCTCACCGGCTGCCCGGGCAGCTACACGATGCCGTGCGTCGACTACCAATGGGCTTATCAGGCCAATGCCGACGACACCGACACCACGCCGAAAGGCGACAAGCACCTGACCTGGGGCACGGGCTACGGCTTCCTGGGCGATTCGGCGTACACGGGCAACGATCCGAACACGACCCACTCGGGTTGGTCGCAGCAGAGCTACAGCACGTTCGTGACGTTCGGGCTG
>DASRGX010000102.1:0-15604 GCA_035650835.1 Rudaea sp.
ATCATCGCCGACATCGGCAGCACGGCCGCGCCGCGCAACAGATAGATGCCCGTGATCACGAGCAGCACGGGTTTCAGCAAGGGCAGGCGAGCGATGACGCCAGCACCCGAGAGCGCATAGACTGCCCAGACCATGAGGACCGTCGCGATGCACGCAGTGACGACGGCAGGAAATGCACTGCCGGCTGCCGCGAGTTGCGCCATGCGTTCTCCAGCGCCGAAGAAGCGGTACCAAGGCGCGCCGAACACGATGCAGCCGATATGGAGCAGGGCGGCCAGCGCGCTGAGCGCCGCGCCTGCGACGAGATAGGAGTTATAAGTCGAATTCAAAATCACGGCTCCGCCGCCAGCGAGTGCGAAGCCTAGCACGCGCTTAGGACTCATGCGCTTGCGCGATCGATGTGGTTGCGAGGATTCCCGCTGTACCATTGTTCGCATGAAGCGCGCCGTGGCGTTTCGGAAGACGTCGCCACGCTTCCGTGGCTGTTCGTTAAAGCATCCCGAAGGAGGGACAAATGAAACGCGCATTGTGGAAATGGCTGGGTGGCCTCGCGCTCGTCGCATCGAGCACGGTCGCGTCGGCGTATTCGCCGTCGCCGGGGCTGTGGTGGAACCCGAACGAGTCGGGCCGCGGCTACAACATCGACATCCAGGACGGTGCGCTCGTCGTCACAGCGTATGTCTACACGGCATCAGGCGCGGCGACGTGGTTCATCGCTGCTGGTCCGTTCGACACCACGTCGACGCAGTTCAGCGCACAGCTCGGCGCGTTTTCGGGCGGCCAATGCTTCGGCTGCACCTACAGCGCGGCAACCGGCGTGGCCGAGGGTACGCTGACGATAAAATTCACATCGCCCGAAACGGGCATCTTGTATTTCCCGGGCGGCAGCACGCCAATCGAGCACGAGATCTACGGCTACTCCGACCAGATGGACTATTTGTACGGCGAGTGGGCCTTCAATATGCAGATCGGCTCGCAAATCGATGCGCAATGGGTCGTTTTCAACAGCACGTATACCGGCACGGACGGCACGCCTTACATCTCCGGTACCGAGGATGGCGTGAACGGCACGGCGGCGCTGGGCACGTTCGTCGCGAGTCCGCCGGGCTTCGTCGTGTCGGTCGTGGACACGACGGGCAATACGCATACCTATGCGATGCCGGTGTTCGACGACCGACGCATGCTCGGCGACGGCGCGCTCGAGCCGCCGGGCGTGCTGCCGTCGTCGTATCCGAATGTCGCCGCTGGCAACCGGCTGTTGTTCCGCTCGGACCTCGTCACCGCCAAGAAGCTCGAAGCGCCCGATACGGCAAAACTCCCCGCGCTCGAAGAGGTACTGCGCCAGCGCGTGCAGGCGCTCACGAACGCGCACGTCGACTGACACTCGTCACAATGAGCGTAGCGGAGCGGCACCGCCCGGCCGCTACTGCTCAACAGGCAACGATGTTGCCTCTAAATCTTCGAAATGGTTTCCGCGCCCGTCCGTTTGCGTTAGCATCGCAGCCGCATGGCAGGGGGCTACCGTGCGCCGCCAATGGCAGGTCGAGGATCGGTCGCCGTTGTCGGTGCTGGCATCGAGCGTTGCTCGTCTCTTGCTTGCAGCCGGTTGACGAGACGTTCGATTCTTTCATGCTCAAGAAATTCTGGTTCGTTTCCGATCGTGGTCTGGGCTACGGTGTCACGGCCTCGTCGCTGCACGACGCTGAGGAACTGCTGCGCAAGCATGGTTACCCGCTCGCCAGCGAGCGCATCATGCGCGTGCGCGACGACGTGACGCTCGGCTCGCTCGACAAGGAAGAAGTCCTGCCGAATGCCGGGCCGCTGGCCGTGCGCGGCGTTTGGTATCCGCGACACAACGTCTGACGGCTAGTCGGCGCCCTCGAGGAGGCGCGTCATGAACACGCTGTTCGGATCGTCGATGTAATCCGCGAAGGGTCGGCAATAGTCGAAGCCGAAGCTAGCGTAGAGCCGCTGCGCGGGCGCGAAGGCGTCCATCGAACCCGTCTCGAGACTCAGGCGCGCATACCTGCGGCGTTTCGCTTCAGCGACGATGTGCTCGAGCATCGCGCGCGCGACGCCGAGTCGCCGATGCGTCTTCGCCGTGCGCATCGACTTGACCTCTCCGTGCGCAGGCGTGAGTTCCTTGAGCGCGCCGCAGCCGAGCAGGGTCGTCCCGGACCAGACCGTCCAAAAAGTGATCTCGGGCCGGCGCAGCGCATCGAGATCGAGCGCATGCACGCTCTCGGGTGGAGAAAGCGCATGCATGTCTGCGAGATGCTCTTCGAGCAAACCGCGGATTTCCGACCCACGCAGATCGTCAAGACGAATGTGCATCGGCGCGCGCTTCAGTGCGAGTAGCAATATCGCCACTGCGAGGCGTTCGTGCCTCCTGCGACAGCGTCGTTGGCCTGCGCCGCACACTCGACCAGCTTCGCGGTTTTCGCCTGGTCGCCGCGTACGACTTGGATCTCCACCGCCATGTAGCGATAGTCCGCGCGCTGGCGTTTCACGCACACGATCGGGTTGTCGTCGCTGCGGCACATCTTGATCCATACGCCTTCGAGCGCATCGAAATCGGCGTTGGGCTGCACGTCGCGTTCGAGGGCATCGAGCGCCTTCGGATAGTTCGGACACGCCTGTTCCGACCATTCGCCATTGGCGTCCTTGCACTTGTAGGTCGGTCCGGCGGAAACGGCGATCAAGAAAGCGAGGGCGACGAGCATGGGCGCGCGCAAGGGTTTTTGCGAGCGTAACCGTTGGTTCGTGCTCCCGCAAGCCGTCCCGCACCCTGGGACGCCGGGTGCGGGATGCCTATCGCGATATCACTCCACCCGGACTATGCACTCCGATTCCGTACACGTGATCGCGACGATCGAACCGCCGGTCGTGTACGTCACGGGGATGCCGAAACCCTGGAGGTATTCGCCGAAGTTCCGGGCGTAGCGTTGGCCGTCGGCGCCTCCGCCGAAGTTGTATTGCTGTCCGTGAACCTGTGCTTTCGTCAGCGGGATGGTATTCCCGAATTGGTCGACCGCGTGGATGAGTTTTCCTGGAATCGTACCGTCCCATTCCATGGTGACGATACCGCCGTTCTTGAGCTGCACTACGACCTGTAACGTATTCTTCCATGCCTGCACGGAGATGCCGTTCTGCATCGCCGTGAGCACCAGCGAAACGCCGGGAGGTATCCAGTCGAGGTGCGTACTATTGGCCTGCATCCAAGCCATCCAATAGGTGAGTTGACCGACATAGCCCTGGTTTGCCCAGTCGAGTGCGGTGCTGCCCGTGCCTCCATTGGCCGAATCGATGCCCTTGGGGAAACCGTCGGGTCGCGCGCTGCCCACGACGTAGACAATGGACTGAGTTCCACCTGAGGTGGCCTTGTAGAGCGCATCGTAATCCTTGAAGCCCTCCATGTAGGCTGCCGACATCGGTACTTCATCGGCGTAGTACGTGAATCCGCGTCCATTCGGTTCGCGTGTCACCTTCCATTCCGTGGCGACGTGGTGGATGAAATCCGCGATGTATTTGTTGCCGGTTCCTTGTGTGGCGCCGAGCGATTCGGCGAGAGAGACGTATTGCTGCGTGGTGCAGCCGTTGCATTGCACGAACTGCGCGTGTGCGGCCGACGCGCCGACGAGCAGCGCTGCCGCGAGGATGGTTCTCCGAAACATCAAATATTCCCCGTGTTGAGTTGCGTCCTGCGCGGATGTGCCTCCCACACCCGGCGCGAACTCTAACGGAGCGATTTGTAGGATCGGAAGATGTAAGAGTTGACAGTTTAGCGGCGCTAAGTGGTGCTTAGCGCCGCTTAAGTCTCCGGGCGCTTCGACGCGTGCCGGGGTTTTCGCGCGTCCAAACGCGAGCAGCAATATAAGCAGATCGCTGCGTTTCGGCCTCTGCGGTCGAATCGCACTTTCCACAAAAAAAGGCCTTTGCAGGCCTTTTGGGTGGTGGAGGCGGCGGGAATCGAACCCGCGTCCGAAGATCCTACGTCCCCGGCTCTACATGCATAGCTCGCTGTTCGATCTCGTCCCGCGGCAACACAGCGTGCGAAGCGCACCGCGGGACCAGCTAGTTAGGAGTTAGCCGATGACCGACTGGCGGCGGTCAGCAGCGATCCTGTGATGATGACCCTACATCCACGAGCACAGGCACAAGTGGGTTCGGGGCTAGGCCTTAAGCGGCCAGAGCGTAGTTGTCGTCGTTGGCAACTATGAGTTTGCGGCTGGATTAACGAGGAAAGCTGCCCCCTCGGCATGCACCAGGCGATTTCGATATCCCCGTCGAAGCCGATCGCCCCCGGAACAGGAAACACACCTTGCATGGAAGTATATGGGGCGGGCGAGTGGATGTTCAACCTCGATTGTTCGCGTGCGCCACTGTGCGACGTTTTGCCGGCGAAGACGAGGAGAATTCCCATGTGGCGTTCATTGTGCCTGGGTTTGTCGATGCTGCTCGCGGGCGGCGCGTTCGCTGCGCCGAACGCCAAGATCATCGAGATCACCGAGCAGCAGCGCGACATCCTCAACGAGGTCATGCGCATCGACGGCGAGCTCACCGAAGACATGCACCGCCGTTTCTGGGCGGATATGCCGTCGCCGCGGCCGGATCCGAAACAATGGGCGATCACGAGGCGCCAGCTCGAGGGCACGTTCGAGCTCGATCTGAACCGCATGCGCGCGATGTACCTGAGCATGCGCGCGACGTTGAAGCATCACGCGCCAACCGTCGATCCGTCCTATGCGAAGGCGCAAGCGGCGTTCGAGGCCATTTCTGTCGAGGACCCGGCGGACAACGCGCGGTTGCAGCTCAAGCTCGCGCTCGAGGATCGACTGTTCCACCAGCAGCTCGAAGCCATTGCGCGCGGCGAGCCGCTCAAGCGCGGCGACGAGGATATCGTGATGACGCCCGAACTCGTCGCGGAGGTGCTCGACGGTCTCGACGAAACCTATCGGCGCGCGGCGCGCCTGCTGGACCCCGTATGGCGCTCGAAATAGCGAGCCGATTCAGCCCAGGCGGTTCTTTGCGCGCATTGCGGCTTGCTTTTCGCGATTCCAGTCGCGCTCCTTCTCGGTCGCACGCTTGTCGTGCTCCTGCTTGCCCTTGGCGAGGCCGAGTTCGACCTTGACTCGGTTGTGCTTCCAGTACATTGCCGTCGGCACGAGCGTGTAGCCCTTGCGCTCGACCGCGCCGATGAGCTTGTCGATCTCGGCGCGGTTGAGCAGCAGCTTGCGCGTGCGGCGGTCCTCGGCGACGACGTGCGTGGAGGCCGAAATGAGCGGTGGAATCGAGGCGCCGAACAGGAAGATTTCGCCGTTGCGCACGATCGCGTACGCGTCGCCGAAGTTGATGCGGCCGGCACGCAGGCTCTTCACCTCCCAGCCTTGCAGGGCGATGCCGCACTCGTAGCGCTCGTCGATGTGGTATTCGTGACGGGCGCGCTTGTTGAGCGCGATGGTGGTGTCGCCGGATTTGTTCTTTTCCTTGCTGCTGGCCATTGCCTTGCCGATTCGACACACTTGGAGCGGTGGCGCGCTGCGTGTGCGCCGGTCGTCTATTGTCGCGGAAATGTCTCGTGATTGAAATTCGCCGCAGTGCCATCGTCCGCCGGACCGCCGGACGGATGTTCGACCTCGTCAACGATGTCGAAGCCTATCCGCGCCGTTTCACGTGGTGCGTCGGCGCCCGCGTCCTCGAGCGCGAGGCCGATTCGCTCGTCGCGCGTCTCGAGCTCAGCATCGGCGGCATGCGCCAGGCGTTCACGACCCGCAACACGCTCGCACCCCCGCAGCGCATCGGCATGCAGCTCGTCGAAGGGCCGTTCCGTGAGCTGCGCGGCGCATGGACCTTCGCCGCGCTCGGCGAGGACGGCTGCAAGATCGCGCTGGCGCTCGATTTCGACTACTCCGGGCGGCTCATGGCGCCGGTCATGCGCGTCGGTTTCGAGAAGCTCGCCGACCGTATGGTGGACGAGTTCTGCCGCGAGGCCGAGCGCGAGCCGTGAGCGGGCAGGGCGATCGCATCCGCGTCGAGGTCGTCTACGCCGGAACCGAGACGCAAATACTGCGCAATGTGGAAATTGCCGCAAATTCCACCGTCGCCGACGCGTTGCGCGAGAGCGGCATCGAAGCGGTGCTGCCGGCCGGCTTCGTTCCGGCCGCGCTCGGCATCTTCGGCCGTCTCGTGGCGCCGGACACGCGCTTGCGCGACGGCGACCGCATCGAGCTCTACCGGCCGCTCGCGTCCGATCCTAAGGAGGCCCGGCGCAGGCGTGCCGGCAAATAGCGTCAGCTTTGGCTGCTGCCGCGCTTCTTCTTGTCGTCGTCGGGACGCTTGTCGTCCGGATATTGACGCTTGTACTTGGTCGCTTCCTTGATGAGTTCCTGCGGGTCCTCGGCGAAGTAGTCGCCTTCGATGCGGGCGAGTGCGTCGTTCTCGAAATAGAGCGTGAGATCCTTCTGCTCCATGCGGCCGTTGCCCTTGCGCAGCGTCGACACGTAGTCCCAGCGGTTCTGGTCGAACGGGCTCACGACCGACGGCGAGCCCATCACGAGCGTGACCTGGCGCTTGGTCATGCCGGGCTTGAGCGAATCGACGAGGCTCTTGCTGAGCAGATTGCCCTGCTGGATGTCGAGCTTGTAGATCGGGCTACATGCTGTCGCGGCGAAGCCGAAGAGCGCGCACGCGATCACGCGGGAAACAGAAGCCATGAGAACACCGTCTGGGCCGAAAGGCGCGGATGATACACTAGCGCTCCGTGGCTGCGCGTTAGCGCGTTCATCGAGCGGACAGGTGCAGCCGCTCAAGGAGTGTGGTGTGGAAACCCAAGATTTGCGCAAAGCCGGGCTCAAGGTCACGCACCCGCGCATGCGCATTCTCGAAATCCTCGAAGCTTCCGACGGCAAGCATATGACGGCCGAGGATATTTACCGCCGCCTCCTCGACCACCACGACGACATCGGCTTGGCCACGGTCTATCGCGTCCTGACCCAATTCGAGGCCGCGGGCCTCGTCGCCAAGCACAACTTCGAGGGCGGCCAAGCCGTCTACGAGATCGAACGCGGCAAGCACCACGACCACATGGTCGATGTCGAAACCGGCAAGGTCATCGAGTTCGTCAGCGAAGACATCGAACGCCTGCAGCGCGAAGTCGCCGACAAGCACGGCTACGCGATCGTCGACCACAGCCTCGTGCTCTACGTGAAGGCGAAGAAGAAGCGCTGAGGTCTCTTGCGCGTTTAGCCCGAAGCGAAGAGATCCGGCTGTTCGTCTACCCCCGACTACCGCCCACGCTTTCGAGCATCTGCTTCGCATGCGCGAGCGTCTCGCGCGTGATCTCGATACCGCCGAGCATGCGTGCGATCTCGTCGCGGCGCGCCTTCTCGCCGAGCGGTTCGATTTCCACGAGCGTGCGTCTGCCGTCGCTCGCCTTGGCGACGCGCAAATGGGCGTGGCCCTGGGCGGCGACCTGCGGCAGGTGCGTGACGCAGAGCACCTGACGCTTGTCGCCTAGACGGCGCAGCTTCTGGCCCACGACTTCGGCGACCGCGCCGCCAATGCCCGAGTCGACCTCGTCGAAAACCATCGTGCCGACGTCGTCGTGGCCGAGCGCAGCGACTTCGATCGCCAGGCTGATGCGCGAAAGCTCGCCGCCCGAAGCCACTTTGCGCAACGGGCGCGGCGGCTGGCCCGGATTCGCGCTGACCATGAACTCGACGCGTTCGAGCCCTTGCGGATCGGGGGTCGCCTTCGCGTTGGCCTCGAGCTCGACACCGAAGCGGCCGCCCGCCATGCCGAGCTCGCCCATGAGTTCGCCGACTTCGCGGCCAAGCCGCTTGGCCGTGGCGCCGCGCAATGCGCTGAGCTTCTGCGCCGCCGCGGCGTACTCGGCGGCCAGACGCTCGCGTTCGCGGCCGAGCGCGACGAGGCGCTCACCCGCGCCGCGCAGCCGCTCGAGTTCTTCGCGCAGCGTTTCCGCATGCGCCTTGAGCTCGGCGGCGGGGACGCGATGCTTGCGCGCGAGATCGTGCAAGGTCGCGATCTGCGCTTCGGTCTCGGCGAGCTTGTCGGGATCGAGATCGAGCGAATCGCGGTAGCGCGCGATGTGATCGGCGACTTCGCGCAGCTGGATCGCCGCCGCGTCGAGCAGGTCGGCGGCGGGTGCGAGGCGCGGATCGAGCTCGGCGAGCCGGGCGAGCTCGCTCTGCGCACGCCCGACGGCGCGCTGCGCGGCGAATTCGCTGTCGCCGTCGATGAGTTCCTCGATGCCACCCGTGCCTTGCAGCAACTGGCCGGCATTGGCCAGGCGCTTGTGCGATTCGTTGAGCGCTTCGAGCTCGGCGGGCGCCAGCGCGTGGCGGTCGAGCTCGGTGAGCTGGTGCTCGAGCAGCGCGATGCGCTCGGAATGATCGTGTTCGCCTTGCAGCTCGCGCATTTCGCCGTCCGCTTCGCGCCATCGCTGCGCAAGCGCGGCGATCGCCGCGAGCGCATCGCCGTGGCCGCCGTACGCGTCGAGCAAGGCGAGCTGGCTCGTGCGATCGAGCAAGGCCTGATGTTCGTGCTGCCCGTGGATTTCGATGAGCCGCTCGCCGAGCCCTGCAAGCTGCGCGAGCGTCGCGGGGCGGCCGTTGATCCAAGCGCGCGAGGCACCTTCGCTGCGGATCACGCGCCGCACCTGGCAGGCGTCGCCATCGTCGAGATCCTCGGCGGCGAGCCATGCGCGGGCGGCGGGTGCGTCGGTCAGCGAAAACTCGGCCGAGAGCTCGGCGCGCTCGCAGCCGTGACGCACGCTGCCCGCATCGGCGCGTGCACCGGCGAGCAGCAGCAAGGCGTCGACGAGCAACGATTTGCCGGCGCCGGTCTCGCCCGTGACGACGGTCAGGCCGGCGCCAAAGGCGATCTCGGCTTCGCCGACGATGGCGAAATCCTTGACGAAGAGTGTTTCCAACATGGGCGGCAGGGCAGCGGCGATTCCTTCGCGAGCACGCTAGCATGGAGCCGTCGCAGGAGCCAAGACGGACTGCGGTCCGTGTATGCGCGCGCCGCTTCCGCTACCATTGCGCCCCCGAAACGAACGTGAGGTCGACCGGTGTGGTATGCGATCGTCGGGCTCGACGAGCCCGGCAGCTTGGAGCATCGCTTGGCGGCGAGGCCGGCGCATCTCGAACGGCTTACGCAGTTGCGTGACGCTGGGCGCTTGTTGCTCGCGGGCCCGTTTCCGGCGATCGACGCCGCAGACCCCGGCCCGGCGGGCTTCGTCGGCAGCTTGATCATCGCCGAATTTCCCGATCTCGCAGCGGCTCGCGCCTGGGCGGAGGCCGATCCGTACGTCGCGGCCGGCGTCTATCGGGAGGTCAGCGTGCGCCCGTTCCGCAAGGTGCTGCCGTGAGCGAGCGCACAGCGCGCATGCGCGAAAGGCTGCAGCGCGAACTTGCGCCGACGGAGCTCGCGATCGAAGACGAAAGCCATCGGCACGTCGGGCACGCCGGCGCGCGCGACGGCCGCGGGCACTTCCGCGTGCGCATCGTCGCGGCGGGCTTCGCCGGCAAGCCGCTGCTTGCGCGGCATCGGCTCGTGTATGCCGCGCTCGGCGAGATGATGCAGACCGACATCCATGCGCTGGCGATCGAAGCGAGGTCGCCGGAAGAAACCGAAGGAGCGAAATGAAACGATTTGCGATGGTATTTCTCGCCGGGCTTGCCGGCTGCTCTTCGGGCGGCAAGGGTCCCGACACGCGTCCGGTGCAGCTCGATCCCGACGGCGCCGTAGCCGAAACCGTGAACGGCACGCCGGTGCCGCAGAGCCTGCTCGAAGCGGCTGCGCGCAGCCGCAACCTGCACCTCGACCGGCCCGAGCAACGCGAGCAGGCGCTGCATTACATGACCGATCTCGTGCTCATGGCGCAAGCTGCCGAGCGCGAAAATTTCTATGCCGATCCGCAGTTCCGCAACGAAGTGGAATTGGGGCGCCTCAAAGGCGTCGCCGATGCGGGCGCCGTCGAGTTCCAGAAGCAGACGCCGATCGGCGAAGACGTGCTGAAGGCGCAGTACGAAGACGAGATCGCGCACGCGGGCAAACTCGAGTACGACTTCGGCCAGCTGCTGTTCGCGAACGAGGACGACGCGCTCAAGGCCGAGGAGGATGTCCTCGCCGGTAAACCCTTCCAGACCGTCTACGACGCCTGGCGCGGCAAGGCCAAGCAGGCGAAGGTGTTCACGCGCGTGCGGCTCGACCAAGTGCCCGAGGCCTTGGGCAAGGCGCTCGCGAGCATGAAGAACGGCGACACGACCAAGGTACCCGTTCATACCGAATTCGGCTGGCACGTCGTGCATCTCGACATCGCCAACCCGTTCACGCCGCCGCCGTACGAGCAGGTCAAGGAGGGCATCCGCCACAGCATGCAGATCAAGGTGGCCCAGCAGCGCCTGGAGAAACTGCGCGAGACGGCGAAAGTCGAATATCCGGCCGGCAGTGCGCCGCCGCCCCCGGCCGAGAAACCGGCGCCGGCGCCAGCCGAGAAGGGCTCGGCCCCGGAGAAATAGGACGGCTAAGGCAACTCCACCCGCGCCGGCGCCTGCCAGCCCGGCGCGCGGTGTTCGGCGACCACCGTCGTGTAGATGCCGCCGCGCACGCCGAATTCGGCCGTGAGGCGCATGAAGCGCGGGGCCGTGGCCGTCACGAGGTCGTCGAGTATGCGGTTGGTCACCGCCTCGTGAAATGCACCCTCGTCGCGAAAGCTCCAGACGTAGAGCTTGAGCGACTTGAGCTCGACGCAGCTCAAGTCGGGCACGTATTCGAGGTGCAGCGTCGCGAAGTCGGGCTGTCCCGTCTTCGGGCATAGGCATGTGAATTCGGGAATGCGCATGCGGATGGTATACTGACGCTCCGGCTGCGGATTCGGAAACGTCTCCAGGGATTTGCTGGGGACTGTCGGCACGGCTGGGACTCCTGCGAAGATGCTCGCCCGCGTTGCGGGGGCGCCACGGTAGCGGAAGGCTCCGCTGCCGGCAATGATCATTCGACCACAATTCGACATTAATGCGGTCGCACGCGGCCGCTTCAAGTGCTCACGATGCGACTGACGACCATCAAGCTCTCGGGTTTCAAATCCTTCGTCGATCCGACCGTTCTGCACCTGCCGACCAACATGACCGGGGTGGTCGGACCGAACGGCTGCGGCAAGTCGAACATCATCGATGCGATCCGCTGGGTGATGGGCGAGAGCGCCGCGAGCCGGTTGCGTGGCGAAGCGCTCACCGACGTGATCTTCTCGGGATCGACCGGACGCAAGCCCGTCGGCAGCGCGACGGTCGAGCTCATCTTCGACAATTCCGATGGTCTCGTCGTCGGCGAATACGCCAAGTACAACGAGATCTCGGTGAAGCGCACGGCGAGCCGCGACGGCCAATCGCAGTATTTCCTGAACGGCGCGCGCTGCCGACGGCGCGACATCACGGATCTGTTCCTCGGCACGGGCCTCGGTGCGCGCAGCTACTCGATCATCGAACAGGGCATGATCTCCGAGATCATCTCCGCGCATCCCGACGAGTTGCGCGGCCACCTCGAAGAGGCCGCGGGCATCTCGAAATACAAGGAGCGGCGCAAGGAAACGGAAAGCCGCATCAAGGCGACGCGCGAGAATCTCGAACGTCTCAACGACGTGCGCGAGGAAGTCGAGAAGCAGCTCGAGCACCTCAACCGACAGGCGAAGGCAGCCACGCGCTGGCAGGAGCTCAAGACCGAGCACGCGCGCCGCGAGGCGGAGCTGCGCGGCTTGCACTACCGCGCGATCGCGGCGGAGACCGAAGAACATTCCGCCGCGCTGCGCCAGGCCGAGATCGGCATCGAAGCGCTCGTCGCGGACCAGCGCCAGGTCGAAGCACAGATCGAGGGCCATCGCGAACGCCACCAATCCGCCGGCGAGCACCTGAACCGGGTGCAAGCCGAGGTATACCGCGTGGGCGCCGAGATCGCCCGCGTCGAGCAGCAGATCCAGCACAATCGCGACCTCCACGAGCGTCTGGAAAAAGCCCGCATCGAAACCGATCGGGCTCATGCGGAACTCGGCGAGCACATCGGCGCCGACCGCGAGCAGATCGAAACCCTGCGCGGCGCCCTCGCCGAAGGCGAACCGAGGCTCGCGGCGGCACAGGAAGCGCAGAGTGCAACGACCGACGCGCTGCACGCGGCCGAACGGCAGCTCGCCGACTGGCAAGCGCAATGGGACGCCTACGCCAAGGCATCCGCCGATGCGGGCCAGGCTGCCGAGGTCGAGCGCACGCATTTGAACCACCTCGATCGGCAGCAGATCGAGAGCGGGCGCCGGCTCGAGGCGCTCATCGCCGAAAAGCGGGCGGCCGATTTCAACGCGCTGACCGCACAGGCCGAGCAGAGCGCGGTCGAACACGAAGCGCAACGCGAAAAAGTGGAAACCTATACCGGCTTGCTCGAAGAGCGGCGCGCCGCCTACGAGCAAGTGCTCGAGGCCGAACGGCGCGCCGCTCACGCGCTCGCCGACGCGCGCACCGAATTGCAGCGCCAGCGCGGCCGGCTGGCCTCGCTCGAGGCGCTGCAGCACGCTGCGCTCGGCCAGGAGAAATCCGCGGCGGCCGAGTGGCTGGCGCAGCATGGACTCGACAAGGCGCAGCGCGTGGGCGAAGTGCTCGACGTCGACGCCGGCTGGGAGACCGCGGTCGAAACCGTGCTCGCCGGCTTGCTCGAAGGCGTCGTGGTCGATGCGCCGCATGCGCATGCGGCCGATCTCGGCCTGGTCAAAAACACGGATCTCGCCTTGATCGGCGCGGAAGCAGGCGGCGCCGTGCGCATCGGCACGCTCGCCGAGCACGTGCGTGGACCGGCGGCGATCATCGGCTTGCTCGCGCAGATTCACGCCGCGGATTCGCTCGACGCCGCGCGGACGGCTGCGGCCACGCTCGCGCCGCACGAGTCGGTCGTCACGCGCGACGGCGAGTGGTTCGGCATCGGCTATGCGCGCGTGCTCCGCCGCGGCGGCGCGCAGGCAGGTGTGCTCGCGCGCGAACGCGAGATCCACACGCTGAAAGAGCAGATCGCCGCCGTCGAGTTGCGAGTGGCCGAGCTCGGAGGCGAGATCGAAACGCTGAAAGCGCAGAAATCCGACGCGGAACGCGCGCGCGACGACGCTCAGCGCGAGCTCTACACGGCGCACCGCCGTGCCGCCGAACTTGCCGGCCAGTTGCAGAGCCAGCGCGGCAAGCTCGAGACCGCGCAGGCGCGCATCGCGCGCGTCGACGCGGAAGTCGCCGAGCTCGAGCGCAAGCTCGAATCCGAACAGGCGCAGACACGCGAGGCGCGTGCGCGCCTGGAGAGCGCCGTCGCCACGATGGGCGATCTCGAACAACAGCGGCAACACCTCGACGGCGAACGCCGGCGTCTGCTCGAAGCGCGCGAGGAAGCGCGCATGAACGCGCGCGACGCCGCCGAGCAGGCGCACCAAATCGCGCTCGGCCTCGAATCCAAGCGCGCGGCCGTAACGTCGCTCGAGCAAGCCTTGCAGCGCATGCACGGCCAGCTCGCCCAGCTCGAAGCGCGCAGGACCGAGATCGCCGAGCAGCTCGCATCGAGCCACACGCCGCTCGCCGATCTCGAAGCCGAACGCCAGACGTACCTGAATCAGCGCCTGCTCGTCGACAAGGAGCTCGTCGACGCGCGCAAGGCGCTCGAAGAGCGCGACAGCGAATTCCGCGGTTACGAGCAGGAACGCCACCGCATCGAGCACCTGTTGAGCCAACAACGCGAAGCGCATGCCGAACGCCGACTCGCCGAGCAGGGCCTCAAGCTGCGCGCGCAGCAGCTCGAAGAAGCGATCGCAGCGGCCGGCCACGAGCTTTCTGCCGTGCTCGCCGCGTTGCCCGCGGGCGCCGACCCTGCCGAGTGGCAGCGCGAACTCGAAACGCTCGACGCCAAGATCAAGCGCCTGGAGCCGGTCAATCTCGCGGCGATCCAGGAATACGAAGAACAGTCGCAGCGCAAGACCTATCTCGACGCGCAGCTCACCGATCTCAACACGGCGCTCGAGACGCTCGAAGGCGCGATCAAGAAGATCGATCGCGAGACGCGCCAGCGCTTCAAGGAGACCTTCGACCGCGTCAACGCTGGTCTACAGGAGCTGTTCCCGCGTCTGTTCGGCGGCGGTCATGCGTTCCTCGAGCTCACCGGTGAGGACCTCCTCGATGCCGGCGTGTCGATCATGGCGCGTCCGCCCGGCAAGCGTGTGTCGAACATCTCGCTGCTGTCGGGCGGCGAGAAGGCGCTGTCCGCCGTCGCGCTCGTGTTCTCGATCTTCCGCCTGAACCCGGCGCCGTTCTGCTTGCTCGACGAGGTCGACGCACCGCTCGACGAAGCGAACGTCGGCCGCTTCTCGCAGCTCGTCACCGAAATGAGCGAGCGCGTGCAGTTCCTGTTCGTCACGCACAACAAGGCGACGATGGAAGCTGCGCGCCAGCTCTGCGGCGTGACCATGCGCGAGCCCGGCGTGTCGCGCCTCGTGCAAGTCGACCTCGCCGAGGCGGCCAAGCTCGCGGGGGCGGCGTAAAAACTGGTACGCTCTGACCGTTGTCGTTCGACGAGCGTGTCGTAGTGGAATCCTCTGGCATCAGCGCAGCGACCGAGCTGCGCATCATCATCGCCGTGATCGGCGCGATCGTGTTCGCGCTGATCTATTTCTTCGGCCGTCCGAAGAAGCCAGGGCAGGGCAAGCGAACGCCCGTGCAACGCGGCGGAGAGCGCGTCGAGCCGACGATCGGCGACCACGCCGACGGCGACACCGGCGCGCCACCGGACGGGCTCGATCCTGCGCTGCGCAACGAGCTTGATCGGCTGGGTTCGGCAATTGCGGAGAAACGCGAAAACGACGGCGATGGCGCACGCAAGCCGCTGCCGGGCGCGCGTCCGGAGCAGCCCATCGAGCGCATCGTCACGTTGTTCGTGGCGGCGCGTCCCGGCGCGCTGATCCGCGGGCCCGATCTCGTCGTCGCCGCAGAAAAAGCCGGCCTCACGTTCGGCGATATGAGCATTTTCCACCGGCTCGTCACGGGCAAAGCCGAGGCCGGCCCCGTCTTCAGCATGGCCAACATGGTCAAACCCGGCAATTTCGACATGCGCGAAATCGACGAGCTCGCGACCCCCGGCGTGAGCTTCTTCATGGCGCTGCCGGGACCACTGCCCGCGCTCGATGCCTGGGACGCCATGCTGCCGACCGCGCAGCGGCTTGCGGAACTGCTCGACGGCAGCGTGCTCGACGAGGAGCGCAACGCACTCGGACGGCAAACCATCGCGCATATCCGCGACGAGCTGCGCGCCTGGGACCGCAAGCAGGAACAGGGGCAGATTCGCCTGCGCTGACGCAGGTTCGTCGAGTGTAGTGTGTTTGTTCTAGCGTGCTCCTCTAGCGTACGTCCAAGCACATCGTCTTTCGCGCTCGCGCGCGAAAGACGGCGTTTGCGTGACTTACCGACAACCGAGAGGTGACGAAATGGTAGCGAAGCGGACCAAGACCACGACGAAGACCCAGCGCAGTGCGGCCGAAACCGCCCATGCACTGTGGTTGGCCGGCCTCGGCGCG
>DASRGX010000103.1:0-2616 GCA_035650835.1 Rudaea sp.
GAGCCGTTCGCCATTCACGCAACCCCTTGGGCGATCATAGATCGGCGCGCGCGTGCTTGGCTAGGGACAGGGTCAGCCTTGCGGCAGCGTGAGCGTCACTTTGAGTCCGCCCTCCGCTCGGTTGGCGAGCGCGATGCGCCCGCCGTGGGCCTCGGCGATCTCGCGCGCGAGCGCCAGTCCGAGTCCGGTGCCGCTGCGCTTCGTCGAATAGAACGGCAGCAGCGCGCTCGCCAGCACCGTTTCGCTCATGCCGTCGCCGCGATCGCAAACTTCGATGCGCAATTCGGCGCCGCGGCGGATCACTGCGAGCTCCACCGCGTCGGCCGCGCTGCCCGATTCGTGCGCGTTCTTGAGCAGGTTGATGAGCACCTGCTCGAGCTGTGCGCGGTCGAAGCGACCGGGCACTTCGGGCGGCGGCCCGGCGAGGCGAAACGCATGGTGCTGCGCGAGCTGGGCGAGGAACGGTTCCCAGGCGACGTCTTCGAGACGCGGCTGCGGCAGCTTGGCGAATTCGGCGTAGCCGCGGATGAAACCGTCGAGGTGGCGCGCGCGGTCCTCGATCGTGTCGAACACGGTGGCGAGTTTGGCCGCGTCGCCGCGTTGCGCGAGCGCGCGACCCGAATGCGCGAGCGACGATATCGGTGCGAGCGAATTGTTGAGCTCGTGGCTGATCACGCGGATCACCTTCTTCCAGGTCACGACTTCCTGGCGCGACAGCTCGCGGGTCAGGCGCTTGATCTGCAGCAGACGGTGCAGGCGCCCGTGCAACCGTATTTCGCGCTGCGAGAGATGGAAGGTTTCGTCCTCGTGTTCGAGATTCACGTTGAACAGGCTGTCTTGTCCCGAGGCGAGCGCCGCGGCGAGCGGCGGTGGAGATTCGGCGACGATCGCGCCGAAATCGAGGCCGTTCATGCGACGGCCGCCGTTGAGCAGGGAGCGCGCGGCGAGGTTCGTGTAGACCACGCGCTGCTGCGCGTCGATGAGGAGGAGCGCGGTCGGCGAATTCTGCACGACGGTGTCGAGCAGGAGCTCGCGCTGGAACAGGCTCTGGCGCTCGTCGCGCAACACACGGCCGAGCTCGTTGTGCGCGCGCACGAGATCGCCGAGCTCGTCGCGGCGGCGATCGGCGAGCGAAACGCTGAAGTCCCCGTCGCGGAAGCTCACCACGCTGCCCGCGAGCACGCGCAGGAGCGCAGCGATCGGCGCAGCCGCGAGCCGGCCCGCGGCGACCGTCGGCAGCGCGAGAAGGAGGCCGGCGCCGAGCGCACCGAGCCACGGCGAGTGCCACCACGAACCCAGCGCGGCGCCGAGCGCGATGCCCGCCGCCGTCGTGCAGGCCAAGAGCGCGGTGAGCTTGCCTTCCAGCGTGAACAGGCGCATTACGGGCGAGGACTCATGACCGAGTGAAGAAGCCTAGCACGTCGCTCGGGTGCGGGCGGGGTTTCCACAAATCCAGAATGTCGCTTTTTTGCTTCAACGCACGCCGGCAACGAGCTCGCCGAGGGTGTACGGAGCGCGCGCGCCGTCGGTGCCGGCCGACGAGTATTCGCCGCCGTTCGTGAAACGCGTGCTGCGCGCGAGCAGCCGCACGCTTGCGTCGCACAGCGCTTGCGAGCCGGCCGGCGCACCGACCACGCTGAATTCGACCACGCCCTTGCTGCCGAGCTTGAGCGCGTGGCAATCGAGCGCGCTCGCGGCAGCGCCGGCGGGCAGACGCTCCTCGACCCAGTCGGCGACGCCGCCGGAATAGCTCGGCGCTATCGCGTAACCGACGAGTTCGCCTCCGCTGCCTGCCAGCCGCGCGACGCCTTTGCCACGCTGCGCGTCGTCGAGGAGCTTCCACCCATCGGGCATGCCGGCGGCGTTCACCCAGCCGTCGCGGTGCCAGCG
This sequence comes from Rudaea sp., assembly GCA_035650835.1. Lineage (GTDB taxonomy): Bacteria > Pseudomonadota > Gammaproteobacteria > Xanthomonadales > Rhodanobacteraceae > Rudaea. Next base: position 1,891 of record DASRGX010000103.1, read on the forward strand.
CACCGTGATGTGCCAGCCGGAAGCGTCCTCGAGCGGTACGCTCTCGTGCAGCACCCAGCCAAGCTCGCGCGTGTCGACCGGCACGCGCTCGCTCGCTTCGATGCGGTGCACGTCGGTCGCGGACAAGGCGTGGAAATGCGCCGGCACGTCGATCGCGATACCTGCGCTCTCACGCTCGAACACCCCACGCAGGAACGTTGCGGAGGCGACCGCTTGGCGGAAGCTCGGCGGCGGAACGGCCTTGCCGTCGTCGGCTGTCGTCGGCGAACGCACCACGTGCGGCCCTTCATCCGTGGTCGGCGGCGGCGGAGGCGCGCTCGGCGGCGCCGTTTTCGCTTGCCGTCGCGCGAGACGCTCGGCTGGCCCGAATTCGACGACGGGCACGTCTTCGGTGTCCGCCGATTCCGCGTCGGCGCTGTCGTCGGTCGTGTCGACCGTGTTGTCCGCTGCGGCCTGCGCGTTCGCTTGCGCCGCCGCATATTGCTGCCGTTCACGCAGCTCCTGCGAGGCGATCGACTGCGCCGCGAACAGCGCCACGCCTACGAAAATCACTTGGAGCAACACGTAGAACTTGATGTCGTGATCCGGATTCTTCCAATACTTGACCAGCGCGACGAGCACGTAGATCGGCACGAACAGCGTCAACAGACCGTCGAGCGTGCTCGCGCGCCAGACACGTACGACGATGCCGATCGCGAGCGCGAGCATGACGAGGCGGGCGATGAG
>DASRGX010000104.1:0-22267 GCA_035650835.1 Rudaea sp.
TCCGGGCGTCTGCTCCCACGAGCCCGGCTGCAGTGCCGTCCACACCAAGCCCGCAACGATCGCCGCCGGTATCACCAGCGACAGCAACAAACCCAGCCAATCGGTTCGGATTTCCGCCTGGCGCATGGCTCCTCCGATATCACGAACGCTAGCACGGCCGGTGAACAACGCCTCGTCGCACGAGAGAATTGGCAGTCTTGTCCCCGTTGTACGCAGAGCGTATGAGCTTCAGACGCCTCCGGCAACATGAAGTACTATCGATGCTCGGAGCGGTAAGTGAGGATGTCGCGGGAGAATTCGATCGATGACTATTAGATGCAGTCTTGCGCTTATCGCTCTTCTCCTCACGCAACAGGTGTTGGGCGATGTAGAGCAAACGAATGATCCCGTCATTGCAGCGGGAGATAGCGGCACGTGTTATGCCAAGTCCGTGCCCAACGACAACGCTGGCAAGGAAGGTATTACGACGGTGTATCAGGTCCGGAGGGAGCGGGATGAGCCGTCGGAAATCTACTATTGGTATGCGAGAAATCTATTTGTCCTTTGCAACATTTGGCGCGGCAACAAGAGTGAAACCACCGTTGTCAGGATTGGACCTTGGGCACGAGGGTTCGAAGCGAATGACGATGATCTGGCGATCGCGTTCTACGTTGCTGGCAGACTCGTGAAACGGTATACGACGCTTGATATCGCTGGGTCGGCGGGCAACGTATTTGCAACCGTCTCCCATTACTCCGTGTTTGAGTATTACAAGGGATTTGAACGACAGGATAACGGGACATTCGACTTCGTGGCGGTGGATGCGAAGGGGAAGGAGTTTCGCTTTTCAGCGGAAACTGGGGAACTGAGGCGAGAGCTCACCAGCAAACGGTAACCTTCCTTGCTGGCGCTGGCCGAAAAAGTGCGGGCATTGCGCCCGCACTTTTGATCCGCACTTCTTAGGTACCGTCAGTTGCCGAACCCGTCCGCGAAGATGCGGTCGAGCACCACGGTTTGCGCACTCGTTGCGGCCGTGTTGTGGGTGTGCAGCAACAGCATGCCGCTCGATCCGTTGGCGGCGAGGTTGTTGACGTTGTAGCTGACCGCGAGAGTGCCGCCGTTCAGGTCCTCGAACAACGCGTTGCCATTGCCGTCGACGCCGGGTGCAGAAGCGTTGTAGGCGATCGGCCCGTTGAACGATTCGAGGGCATTGCCCGAAATGCCGCAATGCGCGGTGCCGACGCCAGGGGTCTTGAGCGAACCGTCTGGATTGAATGTCGGAGGCGTCCAATCCGCACTACCGCACAGCGTACTGAAGCCTGGACAAACAGCGACTCCGTAGTGGATCGTGGCTCCTTGCGCAACACCGAGATCGGCTCCGAACGCGTAGAGGATCATGGAGTTGTTGATCATCGCTCCCGTGTCCGCCTGCGACGCATCCTGAAGATTGACAGGCGTTTCGACGAAAACGTTGCCGGTGACGTTGTCGTACACCGTGCTGAAGAACGTATCCTCCGGCCCGGCTCCTCCGAGGCCGAACAAGGCGTCCAGCGAACCTAGATCGGTATTGTTGACGATCTTGTCGAACTTGCCATCGCCGTCCGTATCAACGCAGACATTGAACGACATATCCCGCTGCGAACCCCATTTGCCATACGTCGAAATTCCGAAGAGGAAGTCGGACGACACGGGATTCGAAACATTGTTCGGCGTGGAATTGATGCCGACGTAATGGAGACTGCCCCATGCTGGAACATTGGGATTGCTCGCCGCCGTCAATTGCAATTCGAACGGCGACACGAGCGATTCCTCGCCGGTTGCTAGCGTGGCGCTGCACGTCAGTCCGCTGCCCCCAGTGCTTACGGTTCCCGTGCACACATCCTGGCCGGTCAACGTGAGGTTCGTCGTGCCCGTCGCCGGTGCAGCGGGGCCGAGATCGGCCGCGGTCGTCAGCGACGAGTGCGGGCGATTCGCGGCGTACACCGGCAGACGCGCGAGCTCGTGACTCGAGCCGTCCAGGACCTTCAGCACAGCTGACTCTTCCGCGACGTACTGTCTCGGGAAGCTGCCGTTGAGCGCGACACTGGACTGTGTCAGAGCCATCGTGGGATCGATGTAGCGCACCATTTGCGAGGTGTCGGCGTTCAAAGTAACGGTGAACGTCGTGGTTCCGTTCGCGGGAATCGTGATCTGGCTATTGGGCACCGAGAAACTGATGCCGGGCGAGTCGAGGATCGTGTCCAACGCAAGCGTCACCTGTTGCGCCGTCCCAGTCCGGTTTGCCAGCGTGACCGTATGGCTGGCCTGGAACGAGCCCCCTACGGGTTCCACGTCGAACGTGACTGCTACTGCGCCGGGCACGTCTGCGTTGTAGGCGAGCACCGAGCCGGTGGCGGCAGCGGTGGCATCGATGCGTCCCGCACCCACACGACTGGCGCCGTAGAGTGGAGGTGTGCCGCTAGGCCCGCTCGACACGTCGTGGCTGGCGCTATTCATCGCCATCGCCTTGAGATCCTCCACGCTGGCCGACGGGTTGAGCTGACGCAGCAGCGCCATGAGACCGGCGATGTGCGGTGTCGCCATCGACGTACCGCTGATCGTCAGAGCTTGGCCACCGGGGATGAAACCGGTGGTCGACGGCGTGATGCAACCGTGGGTCGTGCTGTTGTCACACGTGAAGCCAGTCTGGGCGGAGGGGATGTTGAGACCCGGCGCGGCGATGTCCGGCTTGAGCTCCGTGACACCGTTGCCGTTCGTCACGGGACCGCGCGAGCTGAAGCCGGCGAGCGTGTCGGCGAGCTGCGGCTGCAACACGGCATTGAACGTCGAAGCGACCGTTCCCGTAAGTTCGCCCTTGATGGTCGTCCCATTTTCCTTCGAGATGAACAGGCTCGGGATCGTGATCGGCGTCGGCAGGGTCGTTCCGGTATTGCCCATGAAAACGAGCGGGGCGTTTGCGAGGCTGTTGTCGACGATCACACCCGCGGCACCCGCGGCCTGCGCATTCAGCACCTTGACGTAGAAGCTGCACGTGCCGCGGTCAATGAGTGCAAAATTGCCGGATATAGCCCCTGCGTTCGAGAAGGCGTTGGGATCCGGGAATACGGTGGGGAATTGGCCGCATCCGAGTGATTTCCCGCCCGTCGTATCGAGAGCGAGCACGATGTTTGCCGACTGGCCGCCCGGTGCGGGCGGAGCGACGCCGTTGGGATTCGCGAACCCGGAGGCTTGCGCCGCGTAGTCGGCCGCTGGAGTTGGAGAGCTGACATGGAGCTGCGTGATCGTCTGTCCGTTGTCGACGCTCGCGGCGGCCGAAATGCCCAGGTTTGCCGCACCCGGCGCCCCGTTGATGAAAAACGTGTCGCCGCTGTTGCCCGCGGCAGACACGACGATGACTCCCGCGGCGACCGCCGCATTCACTGCCTCGATATCGGTGTCATAGCTCGCGGAATCGATACCGGTGGCCGAGCCGAGCGACATGTTGATCACGTCGAGATGATCGCTCAGGTCGCCGTTGCCGTTCGGATCCGTGGCCCAATCGATCGCTTGCGTTACGAGCGAGGTATTGCCACCGCAACCGAACACGCGCAGTGCGTACAGACTGGCCTGTGGCGCCACGCCTGGACCGATTTTCAAATTGTTCGTGTACGGCGCCGTGGCGTTGTACACGCCGGCGAACGGCGATCCGTCGGCATTGACGCCGACGCCCGCCAGCGTGCCTGCGGTATGCGAACCGTGCCCGCCGCAGTCCATCGGGTTCGGATCGGGTACGGGTGCGTTGGCTCCGTTGTACGCATCGCCGGCGAAGTCAGTGCCGCCGACGACTTTCGCGGTGGGAAAAATGATGTTGTGCGAGTTCTTGCCGATCACGGATTTCGGGTCGACATCCTGGTAATCCGCGAGCGCGCCGGTGCCGCCGAAATCGGGATGAACGAAGTCGAGACCCGTGTCGATGTCGCCGATCTTTACGCCCTTGCCCGTGGCATTGAACGGAAGCGCTCCCAGCGTCCCGCCCGCCCACACGCCGGGCGCCGTCACGAACGGCACGCTGGCGATATTGCTCGGACGTTCGTAGACCGGCAGGAAGACCACGTGCTCGACGTTCGGCATCGCACGGATCTTGTCCATGTCTGCCGGTTTCATGCGCACGGCGATGCCGTTCAACACGCGCTGCACCCGATAGAGTTCGGTGTACGCGACCCCGCTCGAACGAAGCTGCGTCGCGAAACTCGACTGCGCGGACTGCAACGCGGAAATCGCGTTGCGCGCCGCGTTATTGGCCGCCGTTTGGCCCACCGCTCCGCCGCCAGTCGAGCGAAGTGTCTGTGTATACGCATGCGTCGCCGGATCGCCCTTCAGCACGATCATGACGTTGGCCATGCCATCGGCGCCCACGACCGGATTGGAGGATGCCGCGCTGCTTATGTGTTGAACCGCTCCGGTGTGTGACAGTGGTCCGTGCGAGAACGCAGCGGCGCCTGCCCCGGCAGAAACGAGCGCGCTGGCGAGCGCCAGCGCGACGGGTGTGCGCTTGAAAATCATGATTGACCTCGTGAAAGTAGCCCCGACGAACGCTGCTCATCATCTCAGCTTGCGCTGCCCCTAGTGATTCGCAGCCGGGCGATAATCGGATCGGGCGTCGGTGAAGTCAACCGGCACCGCAGCATTGTCGCGGCAATTCAATGGAACGCTTGTCTGAGCGACTCAAGCCACGGTAGCGCTCGCCAGGGGCTCGACTCGGTACGATACGGAGCTATAGAAAAATATACTTGTGGAAAAACATCGGATGTTTTCTCAATAGGCCCCACCCCCAAGCTCCCGATAACGCAAGAACACATCGCGCACGCGCGCGCGCAGGATGTCGCGCTTTACGGCGATGCCGCGTTTTTCGAGCTCGCCGATCCAATCGGCGGGCAGGGGGCCTTCGTCGAATTCGGTGAGTTCTTCGACGTCGGCGGAGCGGGCGCCGATCAGGAGTTCGTCGATGCCGGCCCACACCGTGGCGCCGTAGCATTGGCAGCAGGGCTGGGCGCTCGTCGCGAGCGCTATGCGTTCGCCGGTCTCGTTGAGGCGATGGCGTTCGAGGCGCTGCTGCGCGGACATGTAGGCCATCATCTCGGCGTGCGCGACGGAGCAATGCTGCGGGATCACGCGGTTGACGCCGACGGCGACGAGCCTGCCTTCACCCGCGAACACGGCAGCGCCGAACGGGCCGCCGGTACCTTTTTCCACATTGCGGCGTGCCAGCTCGATGGCCAGGGCGACGCGTTCCTCGTCGTCGGTGTAGATGCGGGCATGGTCGATTTCCTCGTCGATCCAGGCGGGGAGTGCGAGCGTGATCGTGGTCATGGTCCTGGCGGCCTCTGCGGTGCGCCAAGCGTAGCCGAACCGCGCCGCTTCGTGGCGGATCGCGGACCTCAGGCGTCCCGCTTCGGTCCGAGCTGCGCCGCGAAATGTTTGGGTTTTTGCGCGAACAGCCGTTCGCCTTCGCTCAGCGCTTTGTGCACGAGCTTCTCGCGCCGCCGCTCGATCCGCTCGACGAGGGCGCTGCGGGCGCCGTCGTGGACCACGGTGTCGCGGGCGGCAAGCGCGCAAAGCCGGCAGAGGTCGTGATCTTCGCCGAGCGCTTCGGCGATGCGGTCGGTGTGCTCGGCGAGTTTGTGCAGACGGTGCAAGCCGGTGTCGCGCAGCGCCGTGGCCGCGGTGTGCAGGTATTTGACTTGCTTGCGCCATTCGTGCAGCGCGTCGGCGGTTCGCGCCTCGCGTGCCTGCGCGAATGCGCGGCGTCCCTTGCGGTAGAGGCGGCGCAGCGCCTCGATCGAAGTGCCTTCGCTCTCATGCGCGCCGCTCGCCGCGAGGCGTTCGCGGCACGCGGCGACGAGACCGGCGCAGCGCTCGCGCGCGGCGGGGCCTTCGACGCCCCGGCGCGCTTCGGCGAGCCCTGCTTCGAGCAGCGGAGCGAGCCGTGCGAGCTCGGCCTGATGATCGCCGGCTTGCTCGTGCGCGCCGAACGCGACCGCGGTGTCGGCGAGCGCCTTGGCGTCGCGCAGCGGGGCGAGGCAGCGTCCGGCGTCGCGCAGGGCGAGATTGAGCTCGCGGTAGTCGGCATCGGCGAGCGCCGGCCGCAGCAGCCGCAGCGATGCGCGCGCTTTCTTCAGCGCCTTGCGTGCGGCGTGCACGCGCGCATCGGTGAGCTCGGCCGCGGCGAGCTGTTCCGCGGCATCGGCCGTCGCCGTCTCGAACAGGGCGTGAGCGGGACGGGTGCGGGCGTCGCTCACGCAGGATTCCTATTTCGCCTTGGCGTAGGAATCGCGCAAGGTGACGGTGCGATTGAACACCGGCTTGCCGGGAACGTGGTCGCGCCGATCGGCGACGAAGTACCCGAGCCGCTCGAACTGGAACGCGGCGCCCGGCTCGACCGACGCCAACGGCGCTTCGAGCCAGCCGCGCACCGTCCGCAGCGAGTCCGGATTCAGGTGATCGTTGTAGGTCTTGCCGTCGCTCGTGTCGTCGGGGTCGGCCACCGTGAACAGGCGATCGTAGAGCCGCACCTCGGCCGCGACGGCATGCCGCGCGCTCACCCAGTGGATCGTGCCCTTGACCTTGCGTTCGGCGCCCGGCATGCCCTGGCGCGTGTCGCGATCGAGCGTGCAGCGCACGCCGACGACGTTTCCATTCGTATCTTTTTCCACTTGTTCGCACCGCACGATGCCGACGCCGCGCAGGCGCACTTCGCCGCCCGGCACGAGGCGATGGAAGCCCTTGGCCGGCACCTCCATGAAATCTTCACGCTCGATCCAGAGTTCGCGCGAGAACGCGACGTCGCGCGTGCCGAAGGCGTCGTTCTTCGGATGATTGGAAAAGCTCAAGGTCTCGACGTGATCCTCGGGCAGGTTCGTGATCGTGAGCCTGAGCGGATCGAGCACGGCGAAGCGGCGCGGCGCCTCGGCGTCGAGCACTTCGCGCACGCAGCCTTCGAGCACGCCGAACTCGATCACCGAGTTCTGCTTGGTCACGCCCGCGCGCTCCCAGAAGAGACGTATGGCTGAGGCCGGAAAGCCGCGCCGGCGCACGCCCGATAGCGTCGGCATGCGCGGATCGTCCCAGCCCGAGACGAGCTTGTCCTGCACGAGCGCCATGAGCTTGCGCTTGCTCATGACCGTGAAATCGAGATTGCCGCGCGCGAATTCGATCTGCTGCGGCGTGCTCGGCTCGGCCTTCATTCCCGCGGCAACGAGCGGCGCCACGAGCTCGGGATGGTTCGGCAGATCCACCGCGCGTACGCACCAGTCGTACAGCGGCCGATGATCCTCGAACTCGAGCGTGCACAGCGAGTGCGTGATGCCTTCGACGGCGTCCGACAGGCTGTGCGCGTAGTCGTACATCGGATAGATGCACCAGGCGTCGCCCGTGTTCTGGTGCGGCACCTTGCGGATGCGGTAGAGCGCTGGATCGCGCAGATTGATGTTGCCGCTCGCCATGTCGATTTTCGCGCGCAGCGTCTTGGCGCCGTCCGGGAATTCGCCGGCACGCATGCGGCGGAACAAGTCGAGATTTTCCTCCACGCTGCGCTCGCGCCACGGCGAATTGCGGCCGGGTTCGGTCAGTGTGCCGCGATACTCGCGCACCTGGTCGGCCGAGAGGTCGCAGACGAAGGCCTTGCCGTCGCGGATCAGCTTCTCGGCACAGAGATAGAAGACCTCGAAATAATCCGAGGCATGGCGCAGCACGTCCCACTCGAAGCCGAGCCAGCGCACGTCGTCCTTGATCGCCTCGACGTATTCGACGTCTTCCTTGGCCGGGTTCGTGTCGTCGAAGCGCAGATGGCAGACGCCGCCGAAATCGCGCGCGACGCCGAAATTGAGGCAGATCGACTTGGCGTGACCGAGGTGCAGATAGCCGTTCGGCTCGGGCGGGAAGCGCGTCACGACGCGGCCGCCGTGCTTGCCCGCGGCACGGTCCTCGGCGACGATCTGGCGGATGAAATTGCTGGTCGGTGGCGAAACGTCGTTCATTGCGGAAAGCTTGAAGGCGAATGCGCCAGTTTACCGGCGTTTCGCGCGAAAACGAATATTTTCGGCCGGTTTCACCGGCGCTTAGGGTTTTGCCCGCGGCGTGGGCGTGGGAGAATCGGCGAAACACCCAGGCCGACCATGCTCAACAACCTGACCATCACCGTCGTCATGCCTGCCTATCGCGCGGAGAAGACGCTCGAGGCCTGCTACGCGGCGATCCCGCGCGACGTCGTCGATCGCGTGCTGCTCGTCGACGATGCGAGCGACGACGCCACGATGAGCGTCGCCGAGCGGCTCGGCATCCGCGCGCACCGGCACACGCACAACCGCGGCTACGGCGGCAACCAGAAGACCTGCTACACGCTCGCGCTCGAGGGCGGAGCCGACATCGTCGTCATGCTGCACCCGGACTACCAGTACGACCCGCGCCTCATCACGCCGATGGCAGCGATGATCGCCTCGGGCGTCTACGACGTCGTGCTCGGCTCGCGCATCCTCGGCAAGACGGCGCTCAAGGGCGGCATGCCGTTCTACAAATACGTCTTCAATCGCGCGCTGACGTTCGTGCAGAACCTCATCGTCGGCAGCAAGCTTTCGGAGTTCCACACGGGCTACCGCGCATTCTCGCGGCGCGTGCTCGAAACGCTGCCGCTGCTCGCGAATTCCGACGATTTCGTCTTCGACAACCAGATGCTCGTACAGGCGCTCGCTCATGGATTCCGCGTCGGCGAGATCTCGTGCCCGACCAAGTATTTCCCCGAAGCGAGCCAGATCAGCTTCCGGCGCTCGATGCGCTACGGGATCGGCGTGCTCGCGACGAGCTGCGCGTACCGGCTCTGGCGCTGGCGGCTCGCGCGACCGCGTTTCCTGTCTGCGGAATCGCAGTGGCGCCTCTCGGCGACGCGCGTGGCGACGGAAGCCTGACGTGACCGCGGAATCCCGCGCTGCGCGCGCCGTCTGGCTCGCGTTCGCCGCCTGCGCGGTCGTGCTCGGCGCCTACCTGCGCACGTCCCAGCTCGGCGGGCAGATCCTGCTCGACGACGAGTGGCATGCGATCCACAAGCTGCTCGCCGCCGACGCGCGCGACATCGCCACGCATTTCGGCTTGGCCGACTACAGCATTCCGCTGACGCTCTACTACCGGTTCCTGTACGTGCACGGCGGCCTCGGCGAATGGGGCATGCGCTTGCCCATGCTGCTGGCCGGGATCGCTCTGGTCGCCGTCGGCCCGTGGCTGATGCGCCGGCAAGCCGGCGCGGCGACGATCGCGGTCTGGAGCGGCCTCATGGCGATCTCGCCGTTCATGGTCTACCACAGCCGCACTGCTCGACCGTACGCGCTCACGACGCTGCTCGTCTTCGTCGCCGTCGTCGCGTTCCGCGCGTGGTGGCGCGAGGGCAAGCGCGGCTGGGGCGCGCTCTACGTCGCCTGTGCGTTTCTCGCGGGCTGGCTGCATCTGATCACGCTGCCGTTCACTTTGCTGCCTTTTCTCTTTTGCGGCATCGCGGCGCTCGCGCAGCGCGATGGACGCGGTGTCGTGCGCCTCGTCGGCCTGGGGTTAGCACTCGCCGTGCCGCTCGCGGTTGCGCTCGCGCCGCCGCTCATGAACGATTGGGGCGCGCTCGCCGGCAAGACCGGTACCGGCGCCGTCACGTTCGCGAGCGTGTACCGAAGCCTGCTGCTTTGCCTGGGCGTCGCCGATGCCCTGCCGTTCGCGGCGCTCGCCGCGCTGCTCGTCGCAGGGGCCGCACGCTGGTGCCGCCGCGATGCGGCCTTCGTCGGCTATGTCGCCACGATCGTGCTGGGCACGGCGGCGGCCGTGGCATGGTCGCATCCGGCCTGGGTCCAGCATCCCGGCACCTATGCGCGCTACTTGCAGCCGGCCGTGCCGTTCCTGTTGCTGTTCGTCGCCGAGGGCTTCGCCGTCTGCATGGCCCGGCTTGCCGTGAGCGTGCAGGCGCCGCTCGCCGCGGCGGCGTTGGCGGCGCTCGTCTTCGCCGGGCCCATTCCGGGCTATTGGTACGATCCGAACCAGTTCATGGGGCATCCGTATTTCCAGTTCGATTACGACCCCGCGCACAACGACTACCGCACGCTGCTGCCGACGGGCCCGGTGCCCGAGTTCTACCGCCGCCTCGCAACGCAGCCGCCGCGATCGCTCACGTTGATCGAAGCGCCATGGTCGCTGCAGACCGACCACGATCCCGAAGAGCTCTATCAAGCCGTGCACCGGCAGTACGTGAAGATCGGCCTCGTGACGCCCCTGTGCGGCGTACGCGATTACGGCGAATATCCGCCCGGCGACACCGGCATGCGCCTCGCGAATTTCGTCCATCTCGCCACCCTGCAACCGGGTGCGGAAGGCGATCTCCTCGTCATGCATCTCGCGCCGTGGCCGGCGACGCTGCCGCCGCCGCCGCAATGGCCCGATCTTTCGGTGTGTCTGCCCGAGCTCGAACGCCGTTTCGGCGCTCCGGTGTACCGCGATGCGGACGTCGAGGCATTCGCGCTCACGCCGGCCGGGCGTGCCGCCGTCGAGTGAGCTTTACCTCACGGCAGCCGATGTTGTAGCGTGGGAGCCGATCGCCGGGAGCGCGCGTGAAAGTCGTCTACGAAGCCGAAAACATCATCGACGCGAACCTCGTCAAGAACGCGCTCGAAGACGACGGCATCACCGCCTTCGTGAGCGGTCAATACCTGACCGGCGCCGCCGGCGAGCTGCCGCCGCTGGCGCTCGTCAATGTGATGGTGGCCGAGACCGACTGGCCGCGCGCACGGGCGATTGCCGAGCGCATCGATGCGGAACTCGCCGAACGCCGCGCCGAGCCCGACACGGGCGAGGATTGGCTTGCCGATCCTGCCTGAGAGCGCGCCGCATGAGTTCCCGACCGACGCTGATCATCGGCAGCAAGACCTACTCGTCATGGTCGCTGCGTCCATGGCTGCTGCTGCGCCAGTTCGGCGTGCGCTTCGACGAGATCAAGCTGCCGCTCGACACTGCTGAGTTTTATGCGCGGATCGGCGATTACTCGCCGAGCGGCCGCGTGCCGGCGCTGCACGACGGCGCGATACGCGTTTGGGATTCGCTCGCGATCGCCGAGTACGCGAATGAACGTTGGCTCGACGGACGCGGTTGGCCGCGCGACGCCGCGGCGCGTGCGCACGCGCGGGCGATCAGCGCCGAGATGCACTCGGGCTTCACGGCGCTGCGCCAGGAATTGCCCATGAACTGCCGCAAGCGCGTCGCCGATCACCCCGTGAGTGCCGACGCGGCGCGCGACATCGCGCGGATTCTCGCGATCTGGCGCGAGACGCGCGAACGCTACGGCACGGGCGGCGATTTCCTGTTCGGCGACTTCTGCATCGCCGATGCGATGTACGCGCCCGTCGTGCTGCGGTTCACGAGCTACGGCGCCGCGCTCGATGCGCCCGCACAGCGGTACGTCGAAACGATCACGAATCTGCCGGCGCTGCGCGAATGGCTCGCCGACGCCGCCGGCGAGCCCCTGTCCGCACAGCACGAGCGCATGGTGCCGTGACCGCGCCCGCTCCGCGCGGCGCGCTGATCCGCATGGCCGCCGGCGCGGCCATGATCAGCACGACGAGCATCTTCGTGCGCTGGGCGCACGTGCCGCCGAGCGTCTCGGCGCTCTACCGCATGCTGTTCGGCGGCGCGATGCTGCTCGTTCTGCTCGTTGTACGCCGCGAATGGCGACGCTTCGGCGCGGGCGACGTCGTGTGGCTCACGCTGCCGGCGCTCGCGTTCGCCGCGGATCTGCTGCTCTGGCATCGCAGCATCCGCGATATCGGTCCCGGACTCGCCACGCTGGTCGCGAATTTCCAGGTGTTCATCATGGCGATCGTCGGCGTGCTGTTCTATCGCGAACGCCTCACGCTGCGTTTCCTGTTCGGGCTCGCCCTCGCGCTCGTCGGGCTCTGGCTGCTCGTCGGCGTCGGCTGGGATTCGTTCACGCCGCAATTCCGCATCGGCGTCTACTTCGGCCTCTTGACCGGCGTCGCTTACGCCGTATACCTACTGAGCCTGCGCCAGACGCAGCTCAAGCGCACGCATCTCGACGCGCCGCAGATCCTCTGCCTGAACAGCCTGATCTGCGCGGTCGTGCTCGCGATCGTGGTGCCTGCGGAAGGATCGAGCTATGCGATCCCCGACGCACAATCGTGGGCCAGCCTACTCGGCCTCGGACTGTGCGGTCAGGTGCTCGGCTGGGTGCTCATCACGCGCGCGATGCCGCAATTGCCCGCGTCGCTCGTGGGTCTGCTGCTGCTCTTGCAGCCGGCACTATCGTTCGTGCTCGACGTGATTCTGTTCGGCCGGCCGACGAGCACGCTCGATTGGATCGGCGTCGCGTTGTCGCTGGCCGGCATCTTCATCGGCTCGGTCCGGCCGCGCGCGTCCGCACGGGAGAAAACCGCATGACGTTCGACATCGCCTCGCACATCCGCGACGTGCCGGACTTCCCCAAGCCCGGCATCGTGTTCAAGGACATCACGCCGCTCCTGCGCGATGCGGATGCGCTGCGCGCGACGATCGCAGCGCTCGCCGCGCCGTTCCGCGCCGCACGCATCGATGCGGTCTGCGGCGTCGAATCGCGCGGTTTCATCTTCGGCGCCGCGCTCGCTTGCGAACTCGGCGCCGGCTTCGTGCCGATCCGCAAGCCGCGCAAGCTGCCGGCGAAGACGATCGGCATGGACTACGTGCTCGAATACGGCACCGACCGCGTCGAGATCCACGCCGACGCGCTCGCGCCCGGCGCACGCGTGCTGCTCGTCGACGACGTCGTCGCTACGGGCGGCACGCTGCTCGCCTCGCGCGCGCTGCTCACGCTGCTCAACGTCGAGCTCGTGGCCGCGGCCGTGGTCATCGAGCTCGCTTTTCTCGAGGCCCGCTCACGCTGGCCGAGAGACGTGCCGCTGCACGCGCTGGTTGCCTATTGACCTCGCGGTCGTTTGACTTTTTATACTTTTCGCCGGACTAGTCCGTTTTGCGCCGAAGCATCCGCTCGGCCTGCCCTCCAGAACAGAGCTTCCGCTCGGCCTTCGGAGCCGCCTGTCCTGCGTTTCTGAAGAGCAGAGCTTCCGCTTGTCCTGCGGCCGAGCGGGTGACTTCTTTGCTCGTGCAAAGAAGTCACCAAGAGACACGTTCGAGCGGCCTCGAAGCTACGATCCGTACGGGATGAAACGCTGATCGCATCCACAAGTCGCTTCGGCCGTCGATACCGCTCCAACGCTGCACCATCGAGGTGCTACGACTTCACATGTCCACGATCTGCTTCTACGTGCCTGGATAGGACCTCGAGGATTTCGTCTTGGAGCGGTATCGACGGCCGAGCGAATGGTGACCGTCTAAGAATGTCATCCCGTACGGTTTTCGCCTCACGGCCGCTTGCACGCGTTTCTTGGTGACTTCTTTGCGCGAGGCAAAGAAGTTACCCGCTCGGCCGCAGGACGAGCGGAAGCTTTGGCTCCAAATCAGAACCACCGGTAGCTCGCGTGAAATTGTGACGCATGGCGGCTACCCGAACGCTAATTCAACGAATAGACGTCTATACGTCTTGACATCCAAATAATGCGAAACTACCATGCGCCAACCTAGACAGGCGAACGGACATGGCTGTGACACTCAGAAGCGACCCGCCGCGCCAACCGGCTGGCATCCACGTCGAATGGCGCGAGGGTGTGCTGGCTCTTCCTGATCCGTTCCCGCTCGACAGTGGCGAAAGCTTGCGTGCCGGCGCGCTGGCCTGGCAGTGCGTGGGACCGGCGCAGGCTCCGCTCGCGGTCGTGCTCGGCGGCATCTCGGCGCACCGGCGGCCCTGCGCAGCCGACGGCGATGGCTGGTGGGAGCGCCAGTGCGCGGCGGGCCGTGCGCTCGACATCCGCCGCTACCGTGTGCTCGGCGTGGACTGGCTCGGCGGCGTCGACGCATCGACGGGCCCGCGCGGCCTCGCCGCGTTCCCGGCGATCTCGACGGCCGACCAAGCCCGTGCGTTGTTGCTGCTGCTGAATCGCCTCGGGGTGCGCCAGGTGCATCTCGTCGTCGGTGCCTCGTATGGCGGTGCAGTCGCGCAGCATCTGGCGGCCCTGCTCGGTGCGCGGCTGCGCCGGCTCGTGCTGTTGAGCGCCGCTCACAAAGCCTCGCAGTTCTCGCTGGCGTTGCGTCACGTGCAACGCGCGCTGCTCGATCTCGGCGGCGACTCGCGTACGGGTCTCGCGCTCGCGCGAGCCTTGGCCGTGCTCGGTTATCGCACGCCCGCTGGCGTCGAAGCGCGCTTCGGCGAGAGCTCCCGCGACGAGGGCGTGCTCGCCTGGCTCGCGCATCATGGCGAACGTTTCGCTGCCCGGTTCGATGCGGCCGCATATCGTTGTCTCGGCGCCTCGCTCGATACCCACGCTGCCGACCCGGCGAACATTAGCGCGCCCACCACGCTGTTCGGCGTACGCGACGACCTGATCGTGCCGATCGCCTTGTTGCGCGACTACGCGACGCGCGCCGCCCGTTGCGAGCTCGTCGAAATCGACTCGGAGTTCGGCCACGACGCGTTCCTCAAAGAGGACGCCGCCGTCGCTAGGCTGCTCGAAACCGCTGTGGAGGCCGCATGAGCCGCCGTGCCGCCACGATCGCTGCACGTGCCGGCGTCGACGTCGACGCCGCCCACGGCGCGGTGATGCCGCCTGTCTATCTGTCGACGAACTACAGTTTCGCCGGCTTCGGCCAGAAGCGCGGCTACGACTACACCCGCTCGGGCAATCCGACGCGCGACGTGCTCGCGCATGCGCTCGCCGAGCTCGAGGGCGGCGCGGGCGGCGTGATCACCGCCTCGGGCATGGCGGCCATCACGCTGATCACGGCGCGGCTGGCGCCCGGTGATCTGCTCGTCGCGCCGCACGATTGCTACGGCGGCTGCTATCGCTTGTTCAAGGCTCAGGCGGCGCGCGGGCTTTACGAAGTCGAGTTCGTCGATTTCGGCGACGCCGCAGCCCTGCACTTGGCGCTCGCGCGGCGGCCGAAGCTCGTCTGGATCGAAACGCCGAGCAACCCGCTCTTGCGCATCACCGACATCGGCGCAGTCGCGCGCCAGGCGCACGCGGCGGGCGCGCTCGTCGTCGCCGACAACACGTTCCTGTCGCCGGCCTTGCAGCAGCCGATCGCGCTCGGCGCCGATCTCGTCGTGCACTCGACGACGAAATACCTGAACGGCCACTCCGACGTGGTCGGCGGTGCGGTGATCTGGAAAGACGCCGCGCTCGGCGAGGACTTGGCTTGGTGGTGCAATTGCCTCGGGCTCGCCGGTGCGCCGTTCGACAGCTATCTCACGTTGCGCGGCTTGCGCACGCTCGCGCCGCGCATCGCCGTGCATCAGCAGAACGCAGCCGCGGCGGCCGTCGTGCTCGACGCCCACCCGGCGGTGGAAAAAGTATACTTTCCGGGGCTCAGTGCCCATCCGGGGCACCTGCTCGCGGCGCGCCAACAGCGCGGCCCGGGTGCGATGCTGAGCTTCGATCTCGTCGGCGGCGCCGCCGCGGCGGCGGCTTTCGTCGACGGGTTGTCTTGCTTCACGCTGGCCGAATCCCTGGGCGGCGTCGAGAGCCTCGTCGCGCATCCGGCGACGATGACGCACGCGAGCATGGACGCCGATGCGCGCCGCCGCGCCGGCATCGGCGACGGTCTATTGCGATTGTCGGTCGGCATCGAAGCCGCCGAGGATCTCGTCGCCGATCTCGAAGCGGCGCTCGAGCGCGCTGGCGCAACGACGGATGCGATCCCCGAACCGCCGCGCCGCGCCGCGCTTGCGGCCGGAGGTTCGCCGGCGTAACGTGCTCCGCGGGCGCCGCCCGCGGAGGCAGGCATCCGGGGTTTGCAACCCATGAATAAGGGGCAAGCTACGACTTGGTCGCAGCGGGCGCAGAATCGGCCGGTTTGTCCGATTCGCAAGGATTCATTTCGAGGTCGGTCTGCAGTTTCGCGACAAGGTCTCTGGCCTTGTTCTTCGCGTCGTTCAATGCGCTTTGGTCCTGTTCGGCTTGATCTCGCTGTTCACCTCGTCCATCTCGACTTTCAGACCCTGGCGCTGCGGGATCTGCTCTAGAGCTGCGAGCCTGCTCTTCAACTGTCTCAACTCCACCCGGGCGCTCGTCGCGTGCTCTTCGGTCGCATAGGCAATCTGCTGCGCTTTGATGATCTGTTCGCGCTTCAACGAAAGGCATTTGAAATGATCCAAATCCTTCTTCGTCTGCTCCAAGTCCTTCGCCGTCGCGAAATACGTGAAGCCCGCCGACAGCAGGCCGAAGAAAAACACGAGGATCGTGGCGACCTCTTTGTATTGCTTCAAGCGTTCGATCAGCGTGGCCATATCAGCTCGTCCACGTGGCGTCAGCGAGCCACGCCCCAGATCGGGCCGCGAAAGGTCTGGCAGTAGCATGGTGCGCCTTGGGCAACTCCCGCCACCATCATCTGGCAAGTACCGAAATTCGTGATGCACATCGTCGCGTACTGCAGCGCCGGCATCGTCGGGTTCGATCCATAGTTGTGCGGCCTGGTGTCGCTCGTATCGTCGTCGTCGGACGAGGACGAGCTGTACGGATTGACGCAGCGGCCGTTTTCGCAGACCCGGTCGCCCTTGCAATCCGTGTCCTTCGTGCAGTCCGCGCGGGCATTCGCGCAGAGCGCGACAACGAGCGCGAACGCGAGCAACGGCGGAATCTTCGTGGCCATTTTTTCCCCCTCCGCGCGCGAGCGACCGCATGCCGCTCGAAAGCGCAGCTCGCGTCACCCATGCGGCTGCGACCCAGGGCTGGATAGCACCAAGCGCGGTCTGTCGCTACTGTAAGGAATGACAGGCTGTTCGCATCGACTGCCGACGGATATTTCAATTTGCGGTCAGATCAGCGGCCAGGGCGCACAGCGTCGCCCCTTCGAGCGCGGCTTCCGCGCGGTAGGCGCGATGTTCGATGCCTATGCTCGTCGATGTCCCGTTGCGGAATTCCGCGGCGTGTTCCGCCGACAGCTCGAACCGCAGGAAATGCACGGCCGAAGTCTTCGTCTCGGTGCTGCGGTCGAGGTCTTCGTCCGCGATCGCAGCGATCGGCGCGAGCGTGCCGATCCTGAGCGAGACCGTGCGTTCGATGCCGCTGAGCTCGGCGAGACGCGCAGCGCGCTCGGTCGGATCGGCGTACTCGATGAACATCGTCGCCTTGAGGTTCGCGCCGTCGGGGATCAGCGGGTTGTAGGCGTCGAGCTCGTCCTGGATGCCGGCCGGCTCGAAGATGCGCTCGATGCGCAGCATTTCCTGGATCTGGTATTGGATCGTGAGCCGGTCCTCGAACAGCAGCACGATATGCGCACCGACGTGCACCGTGCGCGTCTGCTTGTGCGCGATCACGCGAGCGCGGAATTGCGGACGCTCGCGCGCGTAGGCCTCGAGTGTGTAGAGATCGTCGCGGGTGAGCTTGTTCATGCATCAAATTCCATAGGCCCGCCGGAGCAGGCTGATCGGGCTTTCGGCGCGCGGAGCGTCGCCGAGGCCGTGCGCGATGTGGCTGCCCGCCATCGGGCAGTCGCTCGCGAAATGCGCGGGCGCGATCTGGGCGACGCGCTGCTCCACGGGCTTCGCGATCTTGCGCGACAAAGTATACGTCTTCGCCTTGACGCCGTACGTGCCGTCGTGGCCCGAACAGCGTTCGATCGACTGGATCTCCGTGCCGGGCACCAGCGCAAGCACGTCGCGCGTCTTCGGACCGATGTTCTGCACGCGTTGGTGGCACGGCGCGTGGTAGGCGATCTTGCCGAGCGCGTGCTTGAAATCGGTGTTCAGGAGCCCTGCCTGATGACGCTGCCACAAGTATTCGAACGGATCGAAGATATGGCGCTTGACGAGCGCGACGTCGGCGTCGTCGGGAAACATGAGCGGCAGCTCTTGCTTGAACATGAGCACGCACGACGGCACCGTCGCGGCGATGTCCCAGCCGTCGCGGATCGCCGCTGCGAGCACGGGGACGTTGATATTTTTATACTTTTCCACCGCATCCAGGTCGCCGAGCTCGAGCTTGGGCATGCCGCAGCAGGCTTCGCGTTCGACGAGCCTGACCGGGATGCCGTTGTGGCGCAGTACCGCGGCGAGATCTTCGACGGGCTCGGGCGTCGAATAGTTGCAATAGCACGTCGCGAACAGCGCCACCTTGCCGCGGGTGCGTCCGGCCGGGCGTGCTTCGCCGGTGCCGTCGAGCTGCTTCAAGCGCTTGCGCGCCGTGCGCGAGGTGTATGCCGGCACGCGCGCTTCGCGGTGCACGCCGAGCGTCTTTTCGAGCAGCTTGCGCGCGCTGTCGTTGCGATTGAGCGCGTTGACCGCGTTCACGACCACGGGAATGGTGGCGAGGCGCCCGACCGCGTTCGTCGACGACAGTATCTTCGCCGCCGCGCCGGTCTCGCCGCGTTTGTGCGCCGCCGCTTTTGCGCGCAGCATGAGATGCGGGAAGTCCACGTTCCACGCATGCGGCGGCACGTAGGGACATTTGGTCTGGTAGCAGAGGTCGCACAGGTAGCACTGCTCGACGACCTTGGCGTAATCGGCTTTCGCGACGCCGTCGATCTCCATCGTCGACGATGCGTCAACCAAATCGAACAGCGTCGGGAACGCCTGGCAGAGGCTCACGCAGCGCCGGCAGCCGTGGCAGATGTCGAAGACGCGTTCGAGTTCGGCATCGATCGCCGCTTGATCGTAGAACGCGGGATTCTTCCAATCCAAAGGATGCCGCGTGGGCGCTTCGAGGCTGCCTTCACGCGCGGTTACGGGGCTGACAGTCGACATGCACATGGCCCGGCAGCGACCGCGCGCTCAAAGCAGCGGGCGGACGTGCGCAATTGACGTTCCTTGCGAAGTCGCGGTCTCGACGTCCGTGTCGAGCCGTTTGCGGATGCGAGACGCGCGCGGCGCATCTCGAGGACGGCGCTCAGCCGATTTCGTTGAGCGCCTTCGTGAAGCGATTCGCATGCGAACGCTCGGCTTTCGCGAGCGTCTCGAACCAGTCCGCGACTTCGTTGAAACCTTCTTCGCGAGCGGTCTTGGCCATGCCCGGATACATGTCCGTGTACTCGTGCGTTTCGCCCGCGATGGCGGCCTTCAAATTGTTGCGCGTATCGCCGAACGGCAGGCCGGTGGCAGGATCGCCGCAGACTTCGAGATATTCGAGATGTCCGTGCGCGTGGCCGGTCTCGCCTTCGGCCGTGGAGCGGAACACCGCGGCGACGTCGTTGTAGCCTTCCACGTCCGCCTTCTGGGCGAAGTAGAGATAGCGGCGGTTGGCCTGGGATTCGCCGGCGAACGCCGCTTTCAGATTGCCTTCGGTCTTGGAGCCTTTGAGATTGCTCATGGCATGCCTCTGAGGGTGTCTGTCACAAGGGTGAGCCAGCCGCGTGCGCGGCGGACGAGCGCAGCGTAACGCCGCCGCGCTGCGGATGAAAATTGATAGTTCCGATCAGTGCGATAGGGAGGGCCTATGGCACTTCTGCCGCGGCGAAGACCAGGCCGCCATCTCGATGTCCCGCGTGCGGAACGGGGCGCGACGTTATTTCCCTCCCGATGCGAGGTGCGCCTTCTGCGAGAACAGCCATGAGAAGTCGCCCATGAGCTGGCCGCTCGTCTTGGTCGGTGTGATGTAGAGTCCCGCCGAGGAGTGGCAGCCCATGCAGCTTTCGGTCGCGAAAATTGACGTCATGTCGGCATTCGCCGTTTTCTGTTGATTCGCGGAAAGCCAATTACCGGCCGGGCAATTTTGTGTTTCTTCCTGGTGGCAGGCCGCCTGCGCGCCCTTCTGGAAATAGGTTTCCATCGTGATATTGGTCAGGAAAACGGGCGTGGGATCGCCGCCCGGTTTGTTCTCGACGGCTCCGGGCAAGCCTGCCTCGGGTTTGGTGGGCGGCTTGGTCGGCTCGGTCGGCCATTGCGTATCGACGAGCTGATAATAGGCGAGGGCGCTGCCTGCCTTGCCGAGCGCCGCTTCGGCTTCGCCGTTGAGCGCGACCTTGTCGGCGGGGATCGGAATCGCACGCCAGACCTGCGTCGGTGGGGTCGAGGCCCAGTTTCCGTTCGACAATTGCGCGGGCGGCTCGTCCGGCAGACAGATGGGGCAGTTCGGATCGAAGAACGAAGGTTTGAGCGCAGGGTGCGCGACGTTGTCGACCGACAGGTTGTCGACCTGCTCGAAGGTCGCCCAGATCCACTGCGGCGACGAAGCCGTCTTGTGACCGATGTGCATGCCGACGAGCCCGACTTCGACATCGCACTGATCCCGCTGCGGCGCAGTCCCGTCCGGGCACTTGCCGTTGACGGGCGGTACGATCGCGGCGGACGTGAGGTAGCGACTCCGGTCGTCGCCCTTGATCAGGATACGCCACGCGAATTTGAGCTCCCAGGAACCGCTCGCGTCCTGCGTGTCCACGCCGCTCGGCAGATCGGCCTTGGTGTTCGGATTGCCGCCCGTGAACGCGACTTGCCCGTTGATGTTGTACAGTTTGTGCGCGCAAATGTAGCCGACTTCGTTCGGATCGATCTCAATTTCATAAAACACGTAATTGCCGTTCTGGTCGATGAGCGGCGCCGTGAACGCTTGCAGGATGTCTTCAAGCGCCTCGGGTTTCTGGCCCTTGGCCGCGGCGGGCGTGGCCGGGCTCGTTTCGCCGACTGCCGAGATATTGCCGAGCAGACGCGTACGGCGCTTGTCGAACGCCTGCGGAACGGTGAACGGCTTGAGATCGCGCGCGACCGGCAGGTTCGCCTCGCGCGTGAGCGACAGCGCCCTCGCCGCCGGCGGCTTGCCGCACGGAGCCGGGACACCGCCGTCCTGGCGAAAGATCGCGGTGCTTTCATACCACGTCGTCCACTTCGGCGGACCGAACGCCGTATCGGACGGCTGCGGCGCGAATTGGCCCGCGTTGTTGGTCGGCCAGTTGAGCGCGATGAAGGCCTGCCATGACCACAAGTCGAACAGCCGCTGTTCTTGCGCGAATCTCTTTTCGCCGTCGAGCTTCTTCTGCAGCGCCGTGTCGACGTCGCCCGGCAGTTCGGTCGAGAGTTTCGGATTGAAATTCGGAAAATCGCCGAGGTATGCCGGCGTCGCAGCCGCGGGCGCGGCGTCGGAGCTCAGCGAGAACAGGATCGATGCGACGCTCGCTGCAATGAGCGGCAGGATCGCGAGCGCGGTCATCCACTTCGATTTCATGTGTCCCCTCCCATGTCGGACGGCGCTCGACCGCCGCACGCCCGTGCGACCTCGCGCTCGGCGCCGTCAGCGGATCAAACGGAATCAGAATGGTGCGCAAACGCGCGGCACGCGCCGCGGCGCTTCGTGTCGATTCGGAATGGCTCCCCTTTTCGCCGAGGGCGCCTGCTGCACAGGCCGCCGCTTCGTCTCGGACGTTCTTTTAACAGCCTTCGCGCGAATTCTGCACTGTCAGTTATGACAGGATTGCGCGCCCGAGCGGCGCGCGGACAGCAATTCCGATCAGGCGCCGCGCGGTGGCGTTCCCTATGCTGTGGCGCTCAAGGAGAACCCACGTGAACGCAACGGATCGCCGTTACCTGGCGCGGATGCAGAAAGTGCTCGATCACATCGACGCTCATTTGCAGGAGGATCTCGGCCTCGAGCGGCTCGCGGCCGTCGCTGCGTTTTCGCGGTTCCACTTCCAGCGGCAGTTCACGGCCTTGTTCGGCCTCGGCGTCGGCAAGTACGTTCAGCTTTTGCGCATGAAGCGCGCCTCGCATCGCTTGGCATTCCGCGACGCCGCCGTGACCGACGTCGCGCTGGAGGCTGGTTACGAGAGCCTCGAGGCGTTCAGCCGCGCGTTTAAGGGAGCGTTCGGTCAGGCCCCGAGCGCGTTTCGCAAGGAGCCCCGGTGGGAGCTCTGGCATGCCGCCAATCGTCCCATGAAATTCGCGAGGAGTCTGCAAATGCAATCTGCGTTCGTACCGGATCGAGTCGACATCCTGCATTTTCCCGCCACGCGCGTGCTCTGCATGGAACATCGCGGTGCGCCGGAACGGATCGGAGACACGCTGCGCCGTTTTATCGCCTGGCGAAAGGCGGCGGGATTGCCGCCTGCCACGCACGCGACGTTCAACGTGTTCCACAGCGAGGCGGAGCCGGATTCGCCCGGCGACTTTCACGTCGATATTTGCGTCGCCGCGGACCGGCTACCGAGCGATACGGAGGCCGGCGTACGCACGGCCGAGATTCCCGCAGGTCGCTGCGCCGTACTG
>DASRGX010000105.1:0-16144 GCA_035650835.1 Rudaea sp.
CACGTTGCCGAGCGCGTAGCGCACGTAATGCGTCGCCACGCCCACGCGCGCGCCGTCAGCCATGGCGATCTCCGCGCACCCGGCATCCTTGCCCGCGTATCGTCCTGTCGCGCCTCACGTCCTTTCCTCGTGCGCCGCCGCCGCGGCGTCGAACGGCAATCCTGCGCCGTGACCCCGTGGGTTCGTCCGTGCGCAGGCGTACGAACGGCGCACGTTCCGGCATGGCAGCATGCGTGGCGGACAGGACCGTCAGACATGGCTCACCCGAATCTGAGCATCGTCATCCCGACCCACAACCGTCGCGAGCTCGTGCTGCGCGCGCTCGACTCCGTGCTCGCGCAGACGCAGGCGCTGCAAGTCGTCGTCGTCGACGACGCCTCGAGCGACGGCACCGCCGAAGCGATCCGTGGCCGGAGCGAAGCCGATCCGCGCATCGAGCTCGTGAGCTCCACGCGCCGCAACGCGAGTGCCGCGCGCAACGCAGGTCTCGCGCGCGCAACGGGCGAATTCCTGTGCTTTCTCGATTCCGACGATTGCTGGTTGCCGGGCAGCCACGCCGCCGCGATGGCGGCGTTCGAGCGGCATCCGGAGCTCGCCTTCGTGAGCCTCGAAGGCAGCACGCCCCCCGGGGCGGAGCCTCGCATCGACAGGGTCGTGGCCGGCGATTCGCCCGGCTGGTCGCATGCGAGATTCCGCGACACGCCGCTGGTCGCCGAGAGCTTTCCCCTACCCGACGGCAACAGCGCGCCGCTGCTGCATGGCGATTTTTTCCCGAAGATCCTGTTCGGCGATTTGTTCTACCTGAGCGGGCTCGTGATGCGCCGCGAGGCCGCGCTGGCCGCGGGGCCTTTCAACGAGCGGTTCCGCTATTTCAACGATTGGGAGTTCTTTGCGCGGCTGTGCCTCGTCGGACCCGGCGCGTATCTCGGCCATATCGGCTTCTTACGCGATACGGGACGGGCGGACCAGATCTCGCGCGGACGCCCGATCACGACCATGGCGCGTCGTCAACGTTACATCGTGACGTCGCTCGCGCGTCGCCCATCGGCCGCCCGCTATGCACGCGTCTTTGCAAACGCAGCCGATGCCGCGAACTACCGCATGGCTCGCTGTCTCGCCGCAACCCGGCATGCACGCTGGGCCCGCGCCTATTTCCGCCGCTGCCTGCATCGCGGCCACAAGCCGCTGCGCTGTCTCGCCCTGCTCGCCGGCTGGCCCGCCGCCGTTCCGACCTGGTAAGCGGACGCTTCCATAAAATACTGGATGCTATTTTAGCTAATATGTATTCACACGTATTCACGTGCCGTACATATTTTCCAATAATACGTTTCAACGAAGGCCGACAAATGGAGATCACGAACATGTGCTTCTCGGCCATTCGCAAGCAAATCGTCAGGCTGTCATTAAAATATCATTGACGAGCTTGCTTGAGGCGAAGTCTTATTCATCAATATGAATAAAATAAAACTTGCTAACTGACAGCTGAATGTGCAAAGCTTCGCCCCGGTAAAGATTTCTCGTCTACCCAGACCTCTAATCTTTGATCCAAAGCAGCCACCCGTCGAGCACGCCACGCGCGTGCTCGACGGCGGCGCTGCACACGCATCGAAGCACTAGCGCGTCTCCCAAGGCATCCGCGCGCACGTAAAAGGATTTTTACTCGACCTGTGCCGAGCGATTTTCGCTCGGCAGCGTGACGCTGTACGCAAAATTTAGCAGGCGATTAACGGATCCTTGATCAACCCAGAGCGTTCCGAAAATTTCTCGACCTATGAAAATCTTCCTTCTAGGCTTTGCCTTGCTGCTCGCATGTTTGTTCGACAACGCCGTGGCCGCCACGTATTACGTGCGCGCCGACGGCGGCACCACGGCCCAATGTAACGGGCTCAGCAATACGCCCTACCCCGGCTCGGGCTCGGCGCAGAATTGCGCCTGGCATCATCCGTTCGACGCGCTGCCGCCGCAGGGTGACGGCGCCAATCCGCCGACCCCGCTGCATGGCGGCGACACGCTGATCATCGGCTCAGGCAGCTACGAAATGGGCCTCAATGCGCCGGGCGCGAAGTCGTATCCGGCCTGCAACCAGGGCTGGTCGTGGGACTGCCACCTCGCGCCCATCCCGAGCGGCACCGCCGCCCAGCCGACGCAGATCCTCGGCGCGGGCTGGAATCAGGGCTGCCCTGCCGCACCGCAGTTGTGGGGCAGCGAGCATTCGTCCGAAGTCGTCTCGCTCGTCAGCAGCAGCAACGTCAACGTTTCCTGCCTTGAAATCACCGACCACAGTCAATGCATCGAGTCGCACCTCGGCGGCAACAGTCCGCTCGCCTGCAACCGTTCCACGCCGCCGTACGGCCCGTGGGCGTCGCACGGCATCTATGCGTCCGATTCGAGCAACGTGAAGCTCACCGACCTCTACATCCATAGCATGGCCAACCGCGGCATCCTCGCGGGGCGCCTCAGCAACTGGACCGTCACGCGCGTGCGCCTCATCGCCAACGGCTGGAGCGGCTGGGACGGCGACCTCGGTCAGTCGCAAGGCTCCTCGGACTCGGGCACGATGCTGTTCCAGTCGATCGAAGTCGGTTTCAACGGCTGCGGCGAAACCTATCCCGGCAAGCAGATCGTCGGCTGCTGGGGCCAGCAGGAAGGCGGCTACGGCGACGGCTTCGGCGAGACCACGACGAGCGGCAACTGGATCATTCAGGATTCGTACTTCCACCACAACACGCAGGACGGCCTCGACCTGCTCTATGCCGACACCACCGCGACGATCAGCGTGCAGCGTTCGCACGCCGAAGGCAACGCCGGCAACCAGATCAAGCTCGCCGGTTCACCGACCGTCGAGAACTCCGTGATCGTCGGCAACTGCTCGTACTTCGAAGGTATCGACAACATGAGCGGCGACAACTCGGGCGGCAGCAACACCGCGGGCGATCTTTGCCGCGCGATGGGCAATGCGCTCGTGCTCTCGATCCAGCCGAAGCTGCATGCGCTCGTGCGCTACAACTCGATCATCGGCCAGGGCGATTGCCTCGTGCTCGCGATCAACGGCGATTCCACCTCGAGCGTCGCGCTGCAGAACAACGTGCTGATCGGCGAGCCCGATTGGATGAAGTCCGACCAGAGCCCGCAACCGCAGTCGTGTCTCTTCTACTGGGACAGCGGCCCGTCGACGTGGCCCGTGAGCTATGCCGGCAATCTCGCCTACAACGTGAAGGACAACAGCTGTCCCCCGGGAACGGGCAACATCTGCGGCACCGATCCGAAGCTCGCGAGCGAAAGCCTCACCGCCTTCGACCCGACCCCGCTCGGCGGCAGCCCCGTGATCAACGCGGCCGTGACGTCGGTCGGCACGCTGCCTATCGACGAACGCGGCGCGCCGCGGCCCACGCTCGGCGGCTACGACGTCGGTGCCATCCAGTTCCAGGGCGTCAGCGACGATTCGATCTTCAGCGGCACGTTCGAGTAGTCGTCCAATCGATCGACGGGCTGCGCAGCCCCACTCGATCGTACAGGCGGCGCCGGCAGGGGCAACCCTCGCCGGCGCCGTTTCGCGTATGCTCTCCGGCAAGGACGTGCGCACACAAGGACGCCGATGCTGTTTTTCCCCCTCGGAGCCGCCCTGCTGCTGGGCTTCGCACTCGCGCTGGGCGGGCGGCGCCTTCCGCGTGCGCTCAGGTTCTCGCTGACGTTCGTCGAACTGTTGCTGATCCTCGCGATGACGCCGCTCGGCGCCAACGCGCTCGTCTGGCAAGTCGAGTCGCGCGTGCCGGACCCTGACGCCTGCACAGCACCGCTGCCGCAGGCGATCGTCGTGCTCTCGGCCGGATTCGACCGCGCGCCGACGAGCGAGACCGACTTCGCGGCACTCGCAGGCGACAGCCTCAAGCGCACGATCGCCGGCGTGGAGTTGTGGCGACGTGCTCCGCAATCCGAGCTCGTCTTCGCCGGCGGCGGACCTTTCGGGATCGCCGAGAGCGCGTTGCTCGCCCGCTACGCCGAGCAGCTCGGCGTGCCCGCGGCGTCGATTCGACGCGAGGAGCGTTCGCAGACCACGTGGGAAAACGCCGAGCAACTGCACGCGTCGACGCCTGCGCTGCCCTCCCGCATCTGGCTCGTGAGCTCGGCCCTGCATCTGCCGCGCGCGTCGCTCGCATTTCGCGCGAACGGCTTCGACCCCTGTCTCTACGCCAGCGATCGCCGGTACCTGCCGCCCGGCGGCCTCGGCTACTTCCTTCCGCAGGCTTCGGCGCTCGCCAAGGCCGAGGCGGCGATCCACGAGCTCGTGGGCGAGGTCGCGTACCGGCTGCGCGCGGCGAGCGGGTCGTGATCCGCGAGCAGGCCTGCATAGACCTCGAGCGCATTGCGGCCGATCGCTTCCCAGTCGTAGCGCGCTTGTGCCTTGAGGCGCGCCGCCGCACCGAGGCGCGCGGCTCGCGCGGGATCGGCCAGCAACGCAAGCACCGCAGCGGCGAATGCATCGGCATCGTCCGCATAGAGCGCTTCCTCACCGTCGACGAGATCGATGCCTTGTGCGCCGATGCGCGTCGTGACGATGGGCTTGGCGAACGCCATCGCCTCGAGCACTTTCAGACGCGTGCCGCTGCCGCTCCGGAGCGGCACGACGTAGACCGCGGACTCCTGCACGAGGGGGGCGAGATCCTCGACGAAACCCGCGAGATTCACGTGCGCGCGCAATGCATCGGGCACATCGACGCCCTCGCTTTTGCCGACCAGCGCGAAGCGCGCGTCGGGCCGTGCGGCGAGTATGCGCGGCAGGATTTCGGCGAAAAACCACTGCACGCCTTCGCGATTCGGGAACCAACTCATCTGCCCGACGAATACGAGCTGCTGGCCGTTCGGCGGATGCGCCGCGGCCGGATGCGGAACGGGATGAAGCCGCCGCACGTCGACGCCGTTCGGCACGACGGTCACGCGCGCCTCTCCGGCCAGCGCGCGAAGCTCGCCGGCGTCGTCTTCGGAGCAGGCGAGCACGGCGTCGGCGCGGCGACACGCGGCGCGTTCGAAGCGCTCGAGCTTGCCGACCTGGCTGCGCAGGAATAGCCGCCGCGGCAGATGTTCCTCCGCGTTCGCGCGTTGCCGCAAAAGCAAATATTCCACATTGTGCGCATTGAGCACGACCGGAAGCGCCCGCGGCACGTCGTCGAGGCAGGCCATGAGCGGCAGCATGTCGACGTGGATCAGGTCGGCGGCGTCCGCGAGCGCGGCGGTGCGCCTGCGCAGTACCGCGCTCGCATACTTCTCGACGACGAATGGCTGCACGCCCACGGCGCCGCGCACGAGCGCACGCGCAAGCGCGTAACGCGAACGCTGTGCCGGGATGGGCACGGTTTCGAGCCGCGCGAGCATGTCGCGCAGCGGGGCGCAATCGTCCGGCGCATCGTCCTCGCGCAGGCAGCTCAAAAGCGTCACGTCGTGCCGCTCGGCGAGCGCCCGCAGCAGGTGCCACGAACGCAATTGATGGCCCTCGCGCGGCGGGTACGGCAAACGGGCCGTCAGGGCGAGCACGCGCGCCATCAGTGCTTCTTCCAGAGACGGCCCGCGTCGATGGCGAGACACGCCGGCAGCGCGAGCAGAGCGGCGAAGTTGAGCACGACGAAGCTCGCGGCCGTCGGCAGCAACGGAATGCGCGCGGCGATTCGCGGCGCGACGAGCGCGAATGCCGCGCCCGCATACGCTGCGGTCTGCGCATAGAACGCGAACTCGTAGATCGCGCCCTCGGCGCGCGCCGAACTCCACCAGGCGGCGACCAGCGCCCACGGCGCGACCAAGCGCAGCAGCTTGTGCGAAAGCCATGGAAAAAACACGGGATTCGCCCGCGGATCGAGCAGGCGCGGCATGCGCGCGATGAGCTGCCAGTTGCCGGCGAGCGTGCGCAGTTTGCGCCGATATTCCTCCCCGACGCTCGCGCTCGGCTCGTCGTAGGCGATCGCGTCGCGCGCCATCCAGATGCGGCGTCCCGCGAACGCGACATGCAGTGGGATCCACATGTCGTCGAGCAATAGCCCCGCCGGCAGCGCGCGGAAAAGTTCGGTGCGCAGCGCATAGACGGCACCCGTCACGGTGTGCAGCCAGCCGACGCGCGCCTCGCCTTCGCGCAGCCGTTTCTCCATGCGCCAGTACAGTCCATCGGTGGCCGCTTTGGCGCCTGTGGGCATGCGTTCGGCGATTTCGAGCTCGCCCGTCACCGCGCCGACGCGCGGATCGGCGAACGGCGCCATGAGCCGGCGCAGCGCATCGGGCGCGAAGCGCTGGCGCGCATCGCTGAACACCGCGTACTCGGTTTCGACGGCGACGAAAGCGGCATTGAGCGCTGCCGCCTTGCCCACGTTGTGCGGCAGCGATACCACGCGAACGCGCGCATCGCCGACGGCGGCGGCGCGCTCCGTGCCGTCTTCGCTGCCGTCGCTGACCACGACGACGGAGAGCTTGTCGGCAGGGTAGTCGAGCGCGAGCACGTTGCGCACGCGCTCGCCGATGCGGCGCGCTTCGTTGTAGGCAGCGATGACGACCGTGACGGCCGGCGTGGCCGGCGCCTGCAGCGGCAATTGCGTGTGGCGGCGCGCGTACAGCGCCACGAGCACCGCGTAACCCACGTAGGTGTACGCGATGATCGCGGCGCTGATCCAGAAGATCGCGGCGCTCATTGCGCGAGCATCCGCTTGCGCACTTCCTCGTAGCGCCGATTGCCGAGCACGCGCTTGGCCCAGAGCAGCGCACGATAGCGCGCCTGCATCGCGCGCGGCATGACGCCACGGCCGGCCACGAGGTTGGCGAATTCGTCGAGCGTCAGCCCGCGCGTGATCGGCAGCCGTTGCAGATAACGGCCACGCGTCCAGCCGCGGTTCCAGCCGGGCTCGGAGTTGAGCAGATCGACATAGCCGAGCTTGAGCGCCGCATCGAGCTCGCGCTCGCCGCCGCGGCCGCCCGGCAGCGCGAGCGCACTGACCGGCTCGCCCGCCATGGCCTCGAGCCGGCGCTTGCTCGTGCGAAGTTCCGTTTCGAGCTCCTCGAGCGAGAGCTCGTCGAGGTAGCGATGACTCAAGCCATGCGACTGGATGCCCATGCCGGCCTGCGCGAGCGTGTGCAGATCCTCCGCTGAAAGCATGCCGGGTCGCCCCACGTAGTCGGCCGTGACGAAAAATTCGGCGACCATGCGCCGCTCGCGCAGCAAGGGCAGCGCCGTGTCGATCCAAGAAATGTCGCCGTCGTCGAAGCTCAGGACCACGCATCGCGAGCCGCGCGGCTGATGGCCGACGTCGCGCAAGCGCACGGTGCGATAGCCGTATAGCGCAAGCCACCCGAGCTGCTGCGCGAAATCGGTCGGATCGACGCTGTACACCGGATCGAACACGCCGCGCGCGGCAGGATCGGCATGCAGACCGTGGTACATCAGCACGGGCAGGAGGTCGTCAGCCATCGGCATAGCTCCGCGGTCGCGCGTACTCGCGCAATGGCGGCACGGCCCGTGGTGTTTCCGTCGCGGTTTCGCGCGCAGTTCCGGCGAATTCGCGCGCTTTCAGCGTGAGGCCGAGCCAGGTCCAGAAGTAACCGATCACCGGGTAATACGTGAAGCGGTCGCCGAAGAAATTGCCCACCACGAGCGCGAGCCACGCTCCGACCATGCCGAGTCCGAGCGCGTAGGCCAGGCTGTCCGGCGGCGATGTCGCCATCGTGCGCCAGCAGACGCGCAGGATCGACAGCAGCATGCCGAGCGTGATGCAGAAGCCGACGATGCCCTTCTCGGTCAGCTCGCGCATGAAGAAGTTGTGCGTATCCATGTTGAACGGATTGATCTCGTGGTGGTGGAACGTATGGAAGCCGCTGCCGAACACCGGATGCTGCGTGAAGTTGTCCCACGCGATCTGCCAGAACTCGAAACGCATCTCGGTGCTCTCGTCGCGCTTGCCCTCCTCTATCGTGGTGCTGTCGAAACGCTCGACGACCGAGGCCGGCATGAAGTTCGGCAGCACGAGCGCGGCGAGGAACAGCGGCAGGATCATCTTCCAGCGCGCGCGCCAGAGCAGGACCACCGAAAGCAATCCGAGCAGCAACGCGATGTAGGCCGTACGCGAATACGACCACATGACGCAAATCCCCATCATGCCGACCGCCGCCGCCAGAGCGACGCGCCAGCGGCGCGGCAGTTTGCCGGCGAGCAGCAGCGCGAACGCCACCACTGCCATCGTCACGCAGAACGCGGCGTATTCGTTGGCGCCGAGCAGCGAGAACGTGCCGGAGATGCGCAAGGCGTCGCTGTAGTGCCAGCGGTTCACGCTCGCGTGCTGATCCCAGGTCACGCGCAACATGTACGGTAGCGGCAGCAGCATCGCCGCCATCGTGCGCTTGAGCGTGGTCCAGTCGGTGACGCTCATTTCCACGACGAAGATGAGCATGACCGCGAGCAGCGCGTCTTTGAGGATGTTGAAGTGCTCCTCCGTCTCGCTGCTCACGTTGGCGAAACCGACGAACAGCGAGAACACCGCGTACGTCGCGTAAGCGAGTATCCAGCCATGGACGGGTGCGCGCGCCGCGATCCCGCCGCGGCAGGCGAGCGCGCCGAGCATCGCGAGCCCGAAGCCGACGTTGAGGAAGTTGAGCCCGCCGCCCAGGTTCGGCATGTAACCCGTTTGCAGATTCTGCAAGGGCAGCAGCACGAGAAACGCGTAGAGAAACCAGTTGTGCCGCGGCTTCGCCGGGAGTGCAGGCTCGGCGAGGCGAACCCGCGCTGCATAGGCTGGCGCGCTCGCCGGGCGATCAGGCAGCGGCGAGTTCACGGCACCTCCAAACGTCGCGATACACCTCTTCGTACACCTTCGCCATGCGCGCCACGGAGTAGCGCTTGACGGCCCGCTCACGCAGCGACGCCGCCGGCGGGGAATGCATCGCGGCGCGGAGCATCGCGCCGGCGAGCGCGTCGATATCGGCCGGGGCGACCAGTATCGCTTCGGTGCCGGCGAGCACGGCGGGCACCTCGCCGACGCGCGTCGCGACGACCTGCCGCGCAGCCGCCATCGCCTCGAGCAGCGCGAGCGGCAGGCCTTCGTACAGCGAAGGCAGCACGAACACGTCCATCGTCGCGTAGATGCGTTCGAGATCGTCGCACGCGCCGAGCAGGCGCACGCGTCCGGCGACGCCGTGCGCTTCGGCGCGCGCCGCCGTCTCGGCGCGCAGCGGACCGTCTCCCGCGACGACGAGCACCGCATGTGGCAATTCGGCCGCGACGCGCGCGAACGCGTCGACGAGGCCTAGCGGGTTCTTCTGCTCGGTCAGCCGCATCGCCGCGCCGAACACGACCGCGCCGTCGGCGATTCCCAGAGCGCTGCGCGGCACCGGCGCGACCTCGGGCCGGAAACGCCGCGTGTCGATCCCGTTCTCGATGAGCACCAAGCGCTCGGCGCGCACTCCCGCATCGAGGAGCTTCGGGCGCATCGCGTCCGAGACGATGCAGACGCGCTCGAAGCGCCGCATGAGCGACAGCTCCAATCGATGATAGAGCTGGAGGCTAGCGGTCGACGAGAACTGTCCGTGCGACGTGGCGACGATCGGTACGCGGCTCCGCCCGCGCGCCAGCCACGCGTTGAGCGCACTCTTGTAGTCGTGAACGTGCAGCAGCGCACGCGGGTTTTCGGCGATCACGCGACGGAGCGCCGCGACCGTGGCGAAATCGAACCTGCCGCGGCACGGGATGCGCTCGCACGGAATACGCAGCGTACGCGCTTTGTCGGCGAGCGGCTGCGTCGCCATGTACTGGTTGTCGAGACACAGCACGGTGCAGCCGATCCCCGCTTCGGCGAGCTCCGGCACGAGGCCGAGAATCACGTATTCGGCGCCGTAGAGACCGGCGCTCGAACGCACATGGAAGACGCGGAAATCAGCGCACATACGCGAGCTCCCCGTAGAGTTTCTCGTAGGCCGCCACCATCGCCGCGATCGAGAATTCCCGCTCCACGCGCTCGCGCGCCGCCGTGCCGAATGCCGAGCGGCGTTGCCCATCCGCGACGAGTTCCGCGAGTGCGCCGGCGAGCGCCGCGACGTCGTTGGGCGGCACGCGTCGGCCGTCGATGCCTTCCCGCACGAGCTCGCCGTTGCCGCCGACGTCAGTCGCCACCACGGGCAAGCCGCAAGACTGCGCTTCGAGTATCGCGTTCGAGAGACCCTCGGTACTCGAAGCGAGCACGAAAACATCGAGCGCGGGCAAGATGCGTTCGATGTCGGCGCGCGCACCGAGCAAATGCACGCTGCCGGCGAGCCCGAGCGCCGCTATCTGCGCCTCGATGGCGCCGCGCAGCGGGCCTTCGCCGACGAGCACGAGCTGGACGCCCGGGTGCCGTGCATGCAGCGCGGCGAACGCCTCGACGAGCACGGTGTGGCACTTCACAGGCGTGAAGCTCGCCACGCAGCCGATCACGCATGCGGCATCGTCGAAACCGAGCGCATCGCGCAATACGGTACGCGCGGCGGCGTCGACAGGCCGGAAGCGCTGCGTGTCGACACCGTTCGGTATCGCCGTGCAGCGCCGTCCATCGGCGTTCTCCTCGGCGACAAGCGCGTCGAGTATCGCGCGGCTCGGCGCCACGATGCGGTCGAAGCGTGCGTTGGCGCGGCGGAACAGCGCGCGCAAGCGGCCGGTCTTCTGGAATCCCATGTCGCGACGGTTCGAGATGCGCCGCGCGCGGATGAAACGCGGAAGAAACGCGGTGATCAGATCCGATTTTTCGTGCTGCGATTGCAGGATGGAGTAGTTCCCGCGCAGCGCGCGGCGCAGCACGAACCAGAATGCGGCCAAGCCGCGCGGCGCATAGATCGCGTCGATCGGCCGGTACATGAGCCGCGCGGCGCCGTCGTCGAGCGTCCCTACCCGTTCCCGCGGCGGCGCGGCGAGCTGCAGCACGTCGATCGAATAACGCGTACGCGGCAGATGTGCGACGAGGTTGCGCAGAAAGCGCTCGCTACCGCCCGGACCGAGGATCGCCGTATCGGTCAGTATCAAGAGACGCAACGGTTCGCGTTCGAGAGTATCCATCAGCGTCGGAAGATCAAGGTCAGGAAAACGACGTTTTCGCGGAAGCCCTGGTCGGCCGCGCTGCTGTTGCGCTCGTTGCGGATCAGGTCCAGACGCACGCTCCATTGGCGCGTCAGCTGGTCGGTGAAGCTCAGGTCGAAGCGCAAATCCTCGTCGCGACGCGCAAGGAACGAATAGCGACGCGTCTCCTCGAGCGCATCGAAGGCGAGCGTCCAGAGCGGACGCATGCGATAGCTCACGCCGGCGGTCGCGCCGTGCGCCTTCTGATCGAGCGTGGGGTCGATCAGATAGTGGAACGTGCGGTAATACGGCGCCGCACGCACGTGGAAACGAGCGTCCTGGTATTCCCAGCTGCCGTCGACACGATTCTCGCGGTATACCTCGGACGTGACCGGCGTCGAACCGGCGAGCACCGCGCCGCCGGGCGCGATCGACGACAGCGTCGTCGAATCGTAGGCGATATCCTGCGAGGCGTCGGTGAACTGGCGCAGGTAGCCGATCGAGAACGTATTGCTCGCACTCGCATGCCAGGCGAGCGTGTCGCGCGTGAACACGCCGGAATGGCTTGGCACGAGCTTGGAAAAGTCGATGCGCGACCAGCCTGCGGCGAGATCGAGATCGAGCGAGGCGAGTTTGCTCTGGTAGCGCGCGTAGGCGTCGTAACGATCGTAGTCGGGGCCTCCCGACGCATCCGTGAAATGCACGTGCTGCGCTTCGACGTTCGCGGAGAGCGCGTCGAGCGCGCTCAATTTGCGGATAGCCCGCAAGGCGCCGAGCGTGCGATTGGAATCGAATTCGTGCGTGACCGAAGCCGTGCTGTTGGTCGCACGCAGATCGGCCTCGCCGTCGAGCGTCTGGAACAGATGGAAGTTGAACGTCGGTCCTGCAGTGAAGACGTTCGTCTGCTGCTGATTGTTGGGCGCGTTCGATGCGAGCACGTTGACCGGCTGCACCGCGGCATAGTCTTCGAAGTCCATGCTGAGCCGGTACGGCAGGATCATCCACACCGCCTGGCTCGTGAGCTGGCCGCGCACCTCGTTGTCGAACGCGCCGCCGAGATAGTCGCGGTATTCGATCTGGCCGACCGCATTCGCGCGCAGATAGGCGCCATCTTCGCTGAACGTGAAGTCGAGGCGCGGGATCAGCATCGATTGCGAGACCGGGTCGATCGCGCTCTGACCGACGTTGTCGCTGTGGCCGAGCGCGGTCTCCAGCGAATAGCCGAGTTCGAATGCGCACGCGGCGGGCGCGCATGCGGCAAGCGCCAAGCCTAGTGCTGCAACGAGCGGATGACGGGGCGGCATGGGCCTCTCCGCTCCTGAGCCTACGGCGGGCTGTTGAAGACGACTCCCGCCACTTTCCTCGGATCGAGGCCGGCCGCCGCCTGGTTGATGAACGTTGCGGTGTCGCGCCCGTAGGCGGCGACGATGACGACGAAATCGGCGAGCTCGGAGAGGATCCGAGCGTCGGGCGAGCCCTTGAGTGCAGGCCCGTCCATCACGATGTAGCGGTCCGGATAGCGCGTGCGCAAGGCATCGATCAGCGCGCGCATCCGGTAGGAGGAAAAATACTCGGCCGTCGATTCGCGCGGCCGGCCGGCCGGAATCAAGCGCAGGCGCGGGATGCCCGTGCCGTAGAGCACGTGCGGGATGCCGCAATTCGGGTGTTCGAGGTAGTCGATGAGCCCGCCGTGGGCGGCGCCCACCCCCAGCGCCAGATGCTGCGCGGGATAGCGCAGATTGCAGTCGATGAGCAGCGCCGTCTTCGCTTCGTCGAACGCGAACGCCGCCGCGATATTGCGCGCGACGAAGCTCGCGCCGCACCCCGGGCTGACGGCCACGACGAGCGTGACGAAATTGCCGTTGCCGCCGAGTGCGAGCAAGCGTGTGCGGACTTCGCGGAACGCGTCGGCGTGCACGCGCGCACTCGCGCCGCGGTGGATCAGCTTGCTCCGTTCGAGCGCATCGGGCGCGAGCGCCTTCGGCTGCAACATGTGCGCGATGGAGCGGCTCGCGGCCGTCCGGTTCGTCAGCGATCCGCCGCACAGCACGGCGACGTCGCGGACGCGTTCCTGCACCTTGGTGTTTCCGTCGGAGCTCATAATGCGGACGTCCATTTCAGCAGCAGAGTCAATCCATACGCGGCAATGACGGCGACGAACAACAGCGTGATCGCGGTGTCGCGCGTCCGCGTGCGGCGGCGGTCGTCGGCGTTCGTGTAGGGCGGGACGCTCGCCAGCACGGGCAGACCCGTGACCTGCTCGAGCTGGTTCGCCGAGCGCAGACGCGGATCCCAGCGCACGAGCGCGAACAGCAGGCCGAGCGGCACGGCGAGCCCGAGCCCGAGGCCCGCGACGCCGAAATGCAGCAACCGGAAGCCGAGCGGCCGCAGCGGCAACGCCGCGGGCTCCTGGATGGTGAAGGTCAGCCCGCGATGATCGGCGTCGAGATTCATCGATACGCGGGCGTTCTCGCGCCGCTTGAGCAAATCCTGGTAGATGTCGCGGTTCACTTCGTAGTCGCGCGTGAGCTCGGACAGCACGTTGGCCGAATCGGCGATCCTGCGGCTGCGATCGAGCTCCGATTGCAGCATCGATT
The DNA here is from genome assembly GCA_035650835.1 of Rudaea sp. Lineage (GTDB taxonomy): Bacteria > Pseudomonadota > Gammaproteobacteria > Xanthomonadales > Rhodanobacteraceae > Rudaea. Next base: position 13,645 of record DASRGX010000105.1, read on the forward strand.
CGCTGGCGCTCATGCGCGATTGCGTGGCCGCGATGTTGCGCTTCATCTCGTCGAGCTTGCTGCGCAATTCCACGTGGAGCGGATTGAACTGTACGGCGTCCTCGAGCACGACCGGCGCGCCGCTCGCCTTCTGCGCGACGCGCTGCGCCTCGGCGTTCTTGAGCTGATCGCGCAAATCCTGCATTTCGTGACGGACGCGGACGACGTCGGGATAACGGTCGGTGTACGTGAGCAGCAGCTTGTCGAGTTCGGTCCTGAGTTCGGCGAGGCGCACGCGGATCTGCCCGGAGCGCGTCTGCACCGCGCTGATCTCGGATTCGCCCGTGAGCTGTTCTTCGAGCGAGTGCTCCTTCGAGCGCTGTTCCATGAGCTCCATGCGCGCATTCTCGATCTGCGAACGCAGCTCGCTGATGCGCGTATTGGTGTCGGTTTCGCTGCCGGGGCGCGCGTCGTCGTTGCCGCGGCGGAACTGCTTGAGCTTGTCTTCGGCGTCGGTGAGCTTGCGCCGGTAGTCTTCGACCTGGCCCGAGATGAACTGGTAGGCTTCGCGGCTCTCGCGCTCCTTGGCGGCGAGGCTCTCCTCGATGAAGAGATCGGCCAGGCGCTTGGCGACCACGAACGCGCGCTCGGGATTGGAATCGTGGTACTCGATGCGGATCAGGTTCTCGCGCAGGTTCGTGATCGTCGTGCGGCTCTCGATGTCCTCGATGAGTTTCTCCTGCTCGAGCGCGCTCGGATGGCTGGCCATCCAGCCGCCCGTGGCCAGGATGTCCTCCATGATCTTGCGGCTGAAGATCACCTCGCGCGCGATGGAGGCGCGGTCGGCGTTCGCGGTCGGCACGGCGCGCCCTTCCATGAGCGGCTTGATGATGTTGCTTTCCTGCACGAGGATCGTCGTCGACGCGGAATACTTCTTCGGCCACAGGAACCCCGCCGCAAGGCCTGCCGCGGCGATCGCCGCGAACAGCAGCACCATCGTCGCGTGCCGCCGCCGCGCCTCGGTCCAGAGGATCGCCGGCAATTCGCGGCTGTTGAGCATCATTGCGGTGTTCATGCGTCCTTGCCCTCGTGATCAGAACGCGCGCTCGGGCACGGTGATGATGTCGCCCGGCTGCACGGCAAAATTCGTGTCGAGATCGCCCTTCTTCATGATCTTGCCGAGGCGCACGTCGAACGACTTCGTTCCGCGGCCGTCCTTGCGATAGAGCTCCGCGCGATCCGGAGCCGCGAACTCGTTGGGGCCACCTGCGGCGAGCACCGCGTCGAGCACGGTCATACCCTGGCGATACGTGATCGATACCGGCTGGCGCACGGCGCCGGTCACGCGCACGCGCGAAAGGTATTCATTGCTGCGGAGCTCCGTCAGGATCACCGCTACCTGTGGATCGCGGATGTAGGCGGCCAGCTTGTCCTTGACCTCGGCCGCGACCTGCTCGGGCGTGCGTCCGGCGGCATCGACGTCGCCGACGAGCGGCAGCGATATCTTGCCGTCGGGACGCACCGGCACTGTCGCGCCAAGATCCGGGTTGTGCCAGACCGAGACCTGCACGAGATCGTCGACGCCGATGTGATAGGCGCTCACCGGCAATGGGGAGGTCGGCGCCATCGCGGTTTCGGCGGCGAACGCCGCGCCGGCGGCGAGCACACAGCATGCGAGAGCCGTCCGAACGGCCGTCGCACAGGTGATTCGACGTGTCGACATATCTCTCATCTCCATGTCCAGTCGATGTCTCCAGCGCGCGCCGCTCCTGACTGCATAGCGGCGCGCGCGTCCGCAAACCTCATCCGAAGCTCAGCGCCGGCTCCTTGCGCTCGACGCCGTAATAATCGCGATACCACGCGACGAAGCGTTCGACGCCCACTTCGACCGGCGTCGACGGCGCGTAGCCCACGTCGCGGGCGAGCTCCTCGACGTCGGCGCACGTGTCGGGCACGTCGCCGGGCTGCAGCGGCTTCAAGATCTTTTCTGCCTTGCGCCCGAGACACGCCTCGATGACTTCGATATAGCGGCCGAGATTCACCGGCCGATGATTGCCGATGTTGTATACGCGATACGGCGCGGCCGACGAGCCCGGGTTCGGCGCGAGCGCATCGAAATCCGGATCGCCGCGCGGCACGTGATCGAGCGTGCGCACGACGCCTTCGACGATGTCGTCGATGTAGGTGAAATCGCGCGTGTGTTCGCCGTAGTTGAACACCTCGATGGGCTCGCCTGCGAGGATCTTGCGCGTGAACAGGAAGAGCGCCATGTCCGGCCGGCCCCATGGGCCGTAGACGGTGAAGAATCGCAGGCCCGTGGTCGGCAACCCGAACAGGTGGCTGTATGTATGCGCCATGAGCTCGTTCGCCTTCTTCGTCGCGGCGTAGAGGCTCACCGGATGGTCGACCGGGTCGCGCACGGAGAACGGAAGCTTGCGGTTCGCGCCGTACACCGAGCTCGACGAGGCGTAGACGAGACTTTCGACGCCGTGATGCCGGCAGGCTTCGAGAATGTTGATGA
>DASRGX010000106.1:0-2190 GCA_035650835.1 Rudaea sp.
TGGACGCGCGTGTGCATCACGTGCAAGGAAAAGCAGAGCTCGTGACCGACCTGCTTCCGCTGCTGCAGGAATTCTACCGGGAGAAGCTCGCGCTGGTACTGCAGCACGAGGCCTCAGCACGCGTCGTCGGACAGTACGACGCGAACAACACGTATCAATACATCATCAATCGCGAAGAGGTTCAGCTGTCGTGGCTCGCCACCGCGATCACCGGTCTGGACGGCGCCGTTCCGGAAGCGCCGGCGCCGGACGGGTCCACCGCCGGAAAGGGCAGCGACGCGGCACGCGCGGCGTTCGACCGCGACGCCCGCGACATGCAGGCCTTCGTCGATCGGTGGCGTCCGCGTGTCGAAGCGATGACCAACGCGCGGCATCGCGGCATGCTTCGCGTCATCCTCGGCGAGACGCTCGAGCAGAAGCGGTTCTTCGAGCAGGCGCTTGCCGGCCGAACAGACTTGCTCGGCAAACGCGCCGAGCAGGTCGGACCCGCGATCGGCGCCGTGCTGCCGACCCGGTGGGTCGAGTAGGCGCGGCCGCCATTTATTTCCATTGACAACCGTCGCGATCGCGCTCGGGAGCAACCTCGGCGATCGCCAGGCCCACCTCGACTACGCAGTCGCACGGCTGTCGGCCATCCTCTCGTCGTTGGTCGTGTCGCGCTGGCACGACACCGAGCCGGTCGGCGTCGGTCACCAGCCGCGTTTTCTGAACGGCGCAGCGGTCGGCGAGACCACGCTCGGGCCGCGCGATCTCCTGAACGCGATCCTCGCAATCGAGCGCGAACGTGGCCGCGAGCGCCCGTTTGCGGGTGCGCCCCGGACGCTCGATCTCGATCTCGTGTTATTCGGAGATCGGCGCATCGCCGAGCCGGATTTGGTGATCCCGCATCCGCGATTTCGCGAGCGGCGATTCGTGCTCGAACCGCTGGCGGAAATCGCACCGCATTTGATCGATCCGTCAAGCGGCATGACCGTCGCCGAGCTGGCCAAAGCCGCCGGCGGCGTTCATTAGGACGACGGCGTTCACGACTGCGGGCAGCGCGTCAGCAGTTCCGCGTAGTGCTGCCGATTCCGGGCGGAATCGCCCGGCATCGAGCCTGTCCGATCGAGTCGAGCCCACACCTCCATGCCGCTGCGAATGTCCCGGCAGCCGTCGGCGGTCCGATGGATGCCGAGCAGCGCTTCGCCTCGCTCCACCTCAATCCCCGAAAGCTGGCTGAGTACGTATGCGTTGTTCGGCATCGTTCGGAGCAGGTGTTGAGCGCCGGCGACCGCCTCGTCGAGAACGGCAATCCCGCGGACGATCGCGCCGCTGTGGATGAAGCCCATGCCTAATGCGTAATACGCGTGAATGGCCGTCAACTGACTGCTGACGTCGTCGGGCTGCGCCGTGCGCAGCTCGTCGGCGAGGGCGACGGCGCGCCGGAATGCTTCGAGGCATGCGCTCCAGTGCTCTTGGTCTTCGTACACTTCCCCCTCGTTGTAAAACGCCTGGAAGAGCGTCATCCGCAGCCGTTGATTGTGCGGATCGGCTTTCAGCAGGCGTTCGGCGCGCTGTCTCGCGTCGGCGATCATCGCGAGCGCCTGCGCATCGTCGCCGGTGTAGCGCAGCGTTTCCGCGTAGTCGACCTCGATCCGCGCGAGCCGCGCCTGTTCCTGATCGTCGTCTGGCAGAAGCTCGACCTGGCGGCGTGCGTTCTGTGTCGCTTCGCGGTGCGACGCCACGGCAGTCTCGTTGTTGCCTCGACGCGCGCGGACGTAGCCGCGCTGATGCTGCGCCCGGGCCAGATATCCGAGGCGGTGCGGATCCGTGCTCTGGCGTGCCAGCGGCGACTCGAGTAGATCGACCGCGCGCGACGCATGCGCTTCGGCTCGCGGCAGGTCGCCCGCCAGCGCTTTGAAGCGGCTCAACGACACATGCAGCTGTGCGAGTGCTTCGACGTCCGCGGGCGTTGCCTGAGAATTGGACGCCAGCGCCTCCCGCATCGCGAGCGCGGTTCCATAGCGTGCGTCGGCGCCGCGCAGGTCGCCAAGGTTCGAGACGCCGCCGCCTCCGAGGATTTCGCCGAGCCGCTCATTGGCACCGGCCAGCTCGCGCTGCAGATCCGTTTCACCGGTCGACGCCTGCGCGAGCTTGTCGAGATATTCAGCGGCGCGCTTGACGACGAGCTGCCGCGCCTTCAGTGAGCCG
>DASRGX010000107.1:0-3327 GCA_035650835.1 Rudaea sp.
ACCACGCTGCGGGAACTGCGACGCCGACACCGACGCCGAGCAGGACGCTGAGCGCCAGGCGCGGCCGCGCGCGGAACGCTCGCCAGATCAGGGGGCTGCGCATGCGATCACCATGTTCGAGGCGCATCACTGTCCACGCCCGCACACGCAGCGTCAAGCCCGATGCGCGATCTCAGTTCTTCGGCTGCTGGATGTACATGAGCGCCTTGAGCTCGCGGCGTCCGCGCGTGACCGTCGTGAGGATCAAGCCGGCGAAGAACGAGAGCGCCGACATGAGCATCATGCCGGTGGCGAGGATCGCGGTCGGAAATCGCGGTACGAGACCGGTCCTCATGTACGTGTGCAGGATCGGCACCGCGATCGCGACCGAGACCAGGCACAGGAACGCGGAAATCGTGCCGTAGAACGCGAGCGGCCGTTCCGTGCTGTAGAGGCGCAGGATCGTGAGCAGGATGCGCACGCCGTCGCGATACGTGTTGAGTTTGCTCACCGAGCCCGACGGGCGCGGACGGTAGTCGGTCTCGATCTCGCCCACGGGCATCGCCATTTCGAGCGCATGCACGGTGAGTTCGGTTTCGATCTCGAAGCCGCTCGAGAAGATCGGGAACGATTTCACGAAACGTTTCGAAAATGCGCGGTAGCCGGAGAGCACGTCGCGGCAATTGCGGCCGAAGAGCCAGGCCAGGAACGTGGTGAAGAGATGATTGCCCGCCGCATGGCCGCGGCGATAGACCGAACTCTCGGTCGCGCGGCGAACGCCGACGACCATGTCGAGCCGGTTCGTGCGCAAAGCATCGAGCAGGCGCGGCGCGCTCGCGGCGTCGTACGTGTCGTCGCCGTCGACGAGCACGTAGGCGTCCGCATCGACGTCGGCGAACATGCGCCGCACGACGTTGCCCTTGCCGGGCAGGCTCACGCGATGCACGGTGGCACCCGCCGCGGCGGCGAGCACCGAGGTCGCATCGCTCGAGCCGTTGTCGAACACGTGGATCTCCGCGTCGGGCAAGGCCGCGCGGAAGTCGGCGATCACCTTGCCGATCGTCGGCGCCTCGTTGCGGCACGGGACGAGCACGGCGATACGCTCGTCCATGAGAAGCGCAGGTGCGATGACGTTCATGCGATGGCCACGTACCCGACGGGCGCACGAAGGCGATACGCGGATGCTAGCCGCGCGGGTGTGACCGAATCCTTAAAGCGCGTTAACGAGCGTGCTCGAGCGCCGCGAATATACTTTTCCACGATCGCACGCGCACCGCGTCCGCCGGGCTCGCGACATGCATGCGAGTCATGCACGGAGCCGTTCCGACAGGAAGCCCGAAATGCCGACGTGCCCGTCCGCCGATCCGAACGCAACGTCCGCCGTCGCGAGCGCGCGCGCCGCCACCTGGCGAGCGCTCGCGGCGGCGGCGTTCGTGCTGTTGCTCGCACTGCGCGTGGTCTACGCGTTCTCGCTGGTCGTCAATTCGGACGAGCCGCAGCATCTGCACGTCGCCTGGGAATGGTGGCAGGGACGGCTGCCGTATCGCGACGTGTTCGACAATCACGCACCGGCGTTCGGATTCCTCTACGCGCCGCTGCTCGCTGCGCTCGGCGAACGTGCCGATATCGTGCCGCTCATGCGGCTTGGCGTGCTGCCTTGGTACGCGCTGACGTTATGGCTTTGCTACCGGATCGGTAGCGCGCTGTTCGAGCGGCGCATCGCGCTCGCCGCGACGGCGATCGCCGCACTCGATCCGACGTTCTTCCTCAAATCCGTCGAATTCCGCCCGGACGTGCCCTGGGCCGCGGCCTGCTTGCTCGCCGTCGTCATTGCCGTCGCCCCGGAGCCCGTGCGGTGGCGTTGGGCAAAGGTCGGGCTTGCGAGCGGTTTCGCGCTCGCGCTGTCGATCAAGACGGCGTTGTTCCTCGTCGCGGGCGGCACCGCGGGCGCTGTGCTGCTGGTGCCGCAATGGCGCGCGTCGCCGCGTGCGGCGCTGCGCACGTGGCTCACGGGTGGAGCGGCGTGGCTCGCCGGCTTCGCGGCGATCCCGGCATTCATCGCCATCTGCTTCGCAGCGGCGGGCGCTGCCGACGCGCTCGCGTATTGCCTGTTCGACCACAATCTCGCCAACGACGTCGGCCGTTGGTCGCACTCGAGCTTGCCGTATCGCTGGCTGCTGCCGCTGCTCCTCGTGCCGCCGCTGATCCATGCGGCCGAGCTCGTGCGACGGCACGGTGCGGAGCGCCGCGTCGCCGCGCTGCGCGCGTGGATGTTCCTCACGGCGGCGGGTTATCTCGTATTGCGCGACGGCTATCAAGCGTTCATCGACCGCCAGGATCTGCTGCCCTGGGTGCCGATGGTGAGTCCGCTCGTCGTCGCGGCGGCCGATCGGCTCATCCGCCACGCGGCGCGGCCGCCTTGGCGCGCGCTCGCACCGCGCGTGCTGTTCGGCGCAGCGATTGCGGTGGAAGCGGGGCTGGTGACCGCCCTGCACCCGCCATGGCGCAACGAGGCCGCGCACTATGCGCAAACGCTCGCCAACGTGCTGCGGTTCGCCAGGCCCGGCGACTTCGTGCTCGACGCGAAGGGCAACGCGATCTTCCGCGAACGCCCCACCTATTGGGATTTCGAGAACATCACGCTTTACCGCTTCGCCCGTGGCGTGATCCGCGAGGACGTCGCGGGCGAGCTTGCCCGTTGCCGTATCGCGGTCGTCGTCGGGGAGAGCTGGCCTTCCGGGCTCGCGCATTTCCTCGGCCGCAATTACCTGCCGGCCGGCGCGTCCACGTTCGTCGCGGGCATGAGACTCGATGCGATGCCGGCTGCGGGCGAAACGAGCTTCAGCATCGCTATTCCGCAGCGCTATGCATTGCACGCGCTCGATGGACCGTTCGTTGGCGAGCTCGACGGCAGCGCCTACGCCGGACCGCGCGAGCTTGGCGCCGGCACGCACCGGCTTGCCGCGGCGCAAGCGGGGCCGATCGTGCTCGAATGGGCCGGGGGCGAGGCGAGCGCAGCCTGCACGTTGCCCGATTTTGCAACGGCCCGTGCCGGTTTGCGGGCCGGCCCGGAGCGAGCGGCGGAAGCAGGCATTCCATGACTCGCGCGTGCTCCACGGTCGAGTCCGCAATGCGCGACGTGGCGAACGCGGCCGCACGGCCGTTTTCGCGCAATCGCGTTCATGTAAACGTTCTCAGGCTCTTCCCGGCGAGCTGTGCGAGCGAGGAATTTTTTCACCCGGCTCAGCACGCTAATTTGTGCAATTCGCTATAAATAAAAAAATATACCAAGCTCGACGGCGTTAGCCGCTGAGGTCGGGTGTTCGACGAATGACGGGCGCGACCCTG
>DASRGX010000108.1:0-4545 GCA_035650835.1 Rudaea sp.
TGCATCTGCAGCGACAGCTTGTGACCCGGCTTGACCAGGATCCGCTTGACCTGGAAGCGCTCGCCGAGCGCGACCGTCTCGTAGAAGCCCCAGGGCCGATGCACGCGGCGATGCGCGTCGACTTCGGCGCGCTTGCGCTTCTTCAGCGTGCCGACCAGCTGCTTGACGTCCTGCACGCGATCTTTCTTCGCGACGAGCACGGCGTCGTCGGTCTCGACCACGACGTGATCCTCGACGCCGACCAGCGCGACCAGGCGGCTCGACGCGTGCACCAGATTGCCGCGCGCGTTCTCGGTGACGACGTCGCCGCGCGTGCGATTGCCGTACTCGTCGTTCGCGGCCAGGTTGTCCATGAACGTCCACGAGCCGACGTCGTCCCAGCCCGCGTCGAGCGGCACGAGCGCGATCTTGTCGACCTTCTCCATCACGGCGTAGTCGATGGAATCCTTGCGGCAGGCGCTCCACGCCTTGGCGTCGAGCTCGAGGAAGCCCGCATCCCTCTTCGCGTTCTGCAGCGCTTCGAGGGACTTCAGGTACATGTCGGGCTCGAGCCGCTTGAGCTCGGCGAGGTAGCGCCCGGCGCGGAACAGGAACATGCCGCCATTCCAGTAGTGATCGCCGCTCGCGACGAGCGCCTGCGCTTGCGCAAGCTCGGGCTTCTCGACGAAACGGTCGACGACCAGCGCGCCGCTGGTGCCGATGCTGGCGCCCGACTTCACGTAACCGAATCCGGTCTCGGGGCGCGTCGGCTTGATGCCGAAGGTGACGATGTACTCCTGCGCCGCGGCCGACACGCCGGACTTCACGGCCTCGGCGAACGCCTCGCGATTCGGGATCGCATGGTCGGCGGCCATGATGAAGAGCACCGTGTCGGGCCCGAATGCTTCCGCGACGAAGTGCGCAGCGACGGCGGCGGCCGGCGCGGTGTTGCGGCCTTCCGGCTCGAGCAGCAGCGTCGCGCCTTCGACGCCGGCCTGGGCGAGCTGCTCCTCGATCACGAAACGATGCGACGACGAGCCGATCACGATCGGCGCGCCGGCATTCGGGAGTCCCGCGCAGCGCAGCGCGGTTTGCTGGAAAAGGCTGCGGAGCGCGTCGCCGCTGCGGCGTGTGTCCGCATCACCGACGAGCGCATGGAATTGCTTCGGATATTTCTCGCGCGACAGCGGCCATAGCCGCGTGCCGCTGCCGCCGGCCAGCAGGACGGGTACCACGGTCTGCGCGTTCAGGATCGGCAGAAGGCGTACGGGAGCATCCATTCGGAGTACATCCTCTTCCAGGCGGAGGTCGGTGACCGCACGCAGCCGTACCGACGATCAGTCCGGCAAGCGCGAGATCAGCTCAATGCTTAGCAGGGGATGTACCGAGTCCGCGGAAACAACGACTTGAGGATCGTCGCTGCGTGCAGCGCGCCCCCGATCGATGGCGGCCACCCGCAAACCGTCGTCATTCGGCGACGTGCGCCATGCCGCGTCGGGGTCGAAACGCGATTTTTGCGTCGCGACCAACGCTTTCGCGACGGTGTCACCAACCGGCGACGCTTCCCTAGCGGCTCACGCGTCGCGTTGCGAAGGGCTGGTCGGATTTCTTCATGTTGCGCTCGACCGAGATGCGCTGGTTGCGCGATCCCAGCAGGCGGCGCTGATAGCGACGCTCCTGCGCGAGCGTGGCGGACTCGCCGGAATTCCACGCGCGCTGCAGGAGGAATTTCGCGGAGGCGACCGCGTCCGGCGAGCGCGTCATGATCTCGGCGGCGAGGCCCTTGGCTGCCGCGAGTGGATCGTCGGCAACGTAGGTGACCAATCGAAGTGAGTGCGCCTCGGTGCCGGAAAGGATGCGGCTCGTAAAGCACAGCTCTTTGGCGACATCGATGCCGACGAGCTCACGCAGCAGCGCGGCTCCGCCCATGTCTGGGACGAGGCCCCACTTCGATTCCATCACCGAGATTTTCGCGTCCGGCGCGGCGAAGCGGATGTCGGCGCCGAGCGCGAGCTGGATGCCGCCGCCAAAGCAATTGCCGTGCACCGCGGCGATGACCGGGAAGGGCAGCTCGCGCCAGCCCATGCTCCATTCCTGGAATTTGTTGCGCACCGGGGACCACAGCGCGGTGAAGCCGAGCGCGGCCTTCACCGGCTTGGCGAACACGCTCTTGAAGTCGAGCCCTGCGCAGAACGACGGGCCGTCGCCATGGACGATCGCGGCACGGACGTCCGGCGTGCGACCGAGCGTGCGGATCGTCCCGAGGACCGCGTCGATCATCTCGAAGTCGATGCCGTTGTGCTTGTCGGGACGGTTCAGCGTCACCGTGGCGAGGCCGTCTGCAATGCGAAGCCGGACGCGGTCGTTCATCGGGAGGTCATCGGGTGGAGGTCGCCGGATTCTACCGTTTAGCCGGGCGCATCCAGCCGCCGGGCGGCGACAGTTGGATTGCTGCGCTGCGGCCGCCTATAGTTTGGGCTCGCACCAGGGGGCTCGATAACAACGAGCGGTGCACGATGAGCGAAGAACCATTGCGGGAGTGGATCAGGGAGAAGTTGCGCGAGGGAACGCTGCCGAAGACGCAATCCGACCGGATCTGGGGAGGTCCGGGCACGGGGCGCCTGTGCGCAGTCTGCAACCAGCCGATCGCGACGACCGGCTCGGAGATCGAGGATCACGACGAGAACGGTCGTGCGATGGTGTTCCACGCGCGCTGCCATTCGCTGCTCAATCTCGAACGCGATCAACTGCAGGCGTAGTCCGTTCGTGGTACGGTACGCGCCCATTTTTCCGGGGCGGGTGTCATGCAAGTCACGCGGCAGACCTTCAACGAGGTGATGGTCCCCAACTACGCGCCAGCGGACATCATTCCCGTCCGCGGCCAGGGCTCGCGCATCTGGGACCAGCAGGGCCGCGAGTACCTCGATTTCGCCTGCGGCATCGCCGTCACCGGTCTCGGCCATTGCCATCCCAAGCTCGTCGCCGCGCTCACCGAGCAGGCGAACAAGCTGTGGCATCTCTCCAACGTGATGACCAACGAGCCGGCGCTGAAGCTCGCGCAAAAGCTCATCGAGCTCACGTTCGCGCAGAAGGTGTTCTTCTGCAACAGCGGCGCGGAAGCCAACGAGGCTGCGTTCAAGCTCGCGCGCAAGCACGCGTCGACGAAGCACGGTGCGAGCAAGCACGAGATCGTCTCCTTCTATAACGCCTTCCACGGCCGCACGCTGTTCACCGTGAGCGTCGGCGGACAGGAGAAGTACACCAAGGGCTTCGAGCCGCTGCCCGGCGGCATCACGCATCTGCCGTTCAACGACGTCGAGTCGCTGGAGGCGCACGTGTCCGACAAGACGTGTGCGATCGTGCTCGAGCCCGTGCAGGGCGAGGGCGGCATCACGCCGGCGTCGGGCGAATTCCTGAAAGCGGCGCGCGCGCTGTGCGACAAGCACAAGGCGCTCCTGATCTTCGACGAGATCCAGACGGGCATGGGTCGCACCGGCACGCTCTACGCGTATCAGCACATGGGCGTGACGCCCGACGTGCTGACGACCGCGAAAGCGCTGGGCGGCGGATTCCCGATCGGCGCGATGCTGACGACGACGGAGATCGCGGCGAGTCTCGCGTTCGGCACGCACGGCTCGACCTACGGCGGCAATCCGCTCGGATGCGCGGTCGCGCTCGCGGCGCTGGAAGAGATCGCCAAGCCCGAGCTGCTCGCGAACGTGAAGGCGCGCGCCGAGCAGATCCGCGCGGGCGTGAACGCGATCGCCAAGCGCTACGGCATGTTCGATGGCGCGCGCGGCGCCGGCCTGCTCGTCGGCGCGGCCATGACGCCGGCGTGGAAGGGCAAGGCGAAGGAGATCGTCAACGCAGCATTCAAGCAAGGTCTCTGGTGCCTGATCGCCGGCCCCGACGTGCTGCGTCTCGCGCCGCCGCTCAACTTGAGCGAAGCCGACGCCGCCGAAGGCCTGAAGCGTCTCGACGCCGCCTGCGCTTCGCTCGCGTCGATGCCGAAGGTGTCGAACGCCTGATCGCGCGTCACGCTGCGCTCGCGTTTTTTCTCGCGGCGGCCGGCTGCGCGCGCTCCGACGCGGGCGATCCTGAATTCGGCCACTGGGCGAGCGTCAACGGGCATCGCCTCTATTACGAAGTGCGCGGCGACGGTCCGCCGATCGTCCTGCTTCACGCGGGCGGCGATAGCATCGCCTCGACGTTCGGCGCGCAGCTCGCGCCGTTCTCCGCACATCACCGCGTGATTGCGCTGGAGCAGGTCGGACACGGCCATACGCCGGACCTGCACGGACCGCTGACCTACGCGGGCATGATGAAGGACACCGCCGCGCTGCTCGAACAGCTGCAGATCCGCAGCGCAGGGGTCGTCGGCTTGAGCGACGGCGCCATCCTCGCGCTGATGCTCGCCGCGCGCCGCCCCGAGCTCGTCGGAAGCCTCGTCGCCTCCGGCGCGAACGTCGAGCCGGACGGCATCGTCCCCGAGCAGATCGCGTACCTGAAATCGCGCACGGGCAACGGCGACGACATCGGCGACAAGCTCGGGCGGCTCTGGCTCTA